>DASTWL010000043.1 GCA_035765895.1 Verrucomicrobiia bacterium
GTCGGAATTCAAGAGTGGAACGAACGCTGTTCGCGCGACCACGCCGAGCTGTTTGGCCGCATTCGCGCGCAGATGCCGCGGCTGGTTGAATGGGTGAATGCCCGCTTTGAAGCCACCTTGTTTGAGGATATGTTCTCACCCTTGTGCATCATCGCTGCCAACAATGGCGACATGGACGCGATTCACGCAGAGCTGGAGCGCTACTGTGCCGCCGAGCCGCTGCTGACCGTGGTGCGGAACGATGTTTATGCGCGGTTCAGTCACGCAGCATACAACAAGGGCACGGCGTTGGCCGAAATCACACGTCGCCTGGGCCTGCAACCGGCGCAGGTTTTTGCGGCGGGTGATCATTTTAACGACCTGCCGATGTTGTCCCGGGCTCACGCGGGCGCCATCGCCGCGCCCGCCAATGCGGTCCCGGCGGTGAAGGCGAAAGTGCTGGAACAGGGCGGCTATGTCAGCGCGATGGCCCAGGGTGACGGTGTCTGGGACGCGCTGAACCATTTTCTGAAACGGAACGACCGGGCTGCGGTGTAATGCGGCGCTGAGTTGGAATCAGAACGACTAATCAGCTCATTTTGGGTGCCGCTAGAGGAACGATGTTGTGTGTGTAACAGGTTGATTCAAAGTTAAATATGTTGAAAGATTAGACTTTTATACAGTCAGGCTAAGTGCTACTGTGGAATCATCGAACGTGTCCTCACGTCCCGAAACAACAACTGCGACACATTCGGTCAAAGCATTGAGTAGAAAGTTTTCATGAGCGCAACGACGACGACGGCATCATCCCAAGGTGGCACCCCCAAGGTGTCAAAAATCTCTGAGGCGGTCATTCGGATCGCCGGCAACTCCCAAGACGGCATTCAAGCGATTGGCGGATTTCTCGCGCGGCTGGCCGGCCGCAGCGAACAGGAAGTCATGACCTTCATGACGATTCCGGCCACCATTTCCGGCGGCCCGTCCATTTTCCAGGTGCGCATCGGTTCGGGTGAAGTGTTGAGCGCGGGCGATGAGGCGGACGTTTTGCTGGCGTTTTATCAACATTCTTACGAAGGTCACCTTGCCTCGCTGCGCAAGGGCGGCATCGTCCTGTTCGACGCCGACCACGTCGTGCCCAAGCCGGAGTGGGAAAAGGATTACCGCCATGTGCCGGTCAAGATTTCCAGCCTCACGATTGAAGCCATCGGCGGCACAGCCAAGGACAAGGGCAAAAACATCTTTGCCCTGGGCCTGATTGCCCGAATGTTTGACTTGAACACGGCCAAACTCGAAAAGCTCATTGGCGAACGGTTTGGGGGGAAGGATGAAAGCGTGCTCAAGAACGCGCTGGCCGCCTTCCATGCGGGTTACGGTTACTCCATGGGCAATCTGACCGACCTCTTTCAGTTCAGCGAAGCCCAGCAGAAGGGCCAGCCGCAGGTGGTGATGAACGGGAATGAAGCGCTGGCTTTCGGGTTGATTGCCGCCGGGGTGCGCTTTGGGGCGGGCTATCCCATCACGCCGTGGTCCGACATCATGGAGATTTTGCGGCGCGAGCTGCCCAAATACGGCGGCATGTTCATTCAGTGTGAGGATGAGATTGCCTCGGCGGCGATGGCGCTGGGCGCCAGCTATGCCGGGCGCGTAGCCGTGACGGGATCGAGCGGTCCCGGCATTGCCCTCAAGATGGAGTGCATCGGCTGGGGCATCATGTCCGAAACCCCTCTGGTCGTGGTGGACATCCAGCGCGGCGGGCCCTCCACGGGCATGCCGACCAACGTGGAACAATCCGACCTGAACATTGCCACCTACGGCAGCCACGGCGATGCGCCGCGGGTCGTGCTCGCGCCCGCCAACGTCGAGGACTGCTTCTACACGGCGATTGAGGCGGTCAACATTGCCAACAAATACCATGTGCCCGTGTTCATCCTGAGCGATCAGGCCATCGCCACGCGCATCGAAGCGTTTCCCGAGCCGGATTTGAAAAAGGTGTGTCAGGACATCGCGCCGGATTTGAGCCCCGTCCCGGATTACAAGCCTTACGACTTGACGGCCGTGGACGGGACGTCACGCCGCGTGGTGCCCGGCACGCGCATTTTGAGTGGCAAATACCCGGTGGCGACCGGCTTGGAACACGATGAATATGGTCATCCCTCGGGCAGCCCGAAAATGCACCTGCAAATGACGGCGCGCCGCCGCAAGAAACTTCAATCGCTGGCGTCCACGTTCGCGGCACCGAAGGTTTACGGTCCGCCGGAAGGCAACGTGCTGCTGGTTGGCTGGGGGTCCACGCAAGGACCGCTGCGCGAAGCCGTGGACCGTTCCCGCGCGGCCGGCGACAGTGTTTCGTCGTTGAACATCCGTCACATCAGCCCGCTGCCGAACGGACTCGAGGACATTTTCTCAGGGTTCAACCACGTGATCGTCGTGGAAATGAACGATGAAGGCCTTTACGGCTACGGCCAGTTGGCGGCCATCCTGCGCGCCCGCTTCTGCGATCCCAAGATCCGGGCCGTCAACAAGACGGATGGCTTGACCTACAAGGTCAAGGAAATCATCGAGCGCGTCAAAACCGTCATCGCCGCTCCGGCCAAAGCCTGAACCGTCCAGCCTGATCAATTTTACTATGAGCACACAGACTCTCGCGAATCCCGCCCCGCAAACCGTCGCCACACCGCCGTCAGCCGAACGGAAGGGGCTCACCAAGAAAGAACTCGCGGCGGACCATCCGACATGGTGTCCGGGCTGCGGCGACTTCTCCGTGCTGGCGCTTTACTTCAAGTTGCTGGAAAAACGGAAACTGCAGCAGGACGAATTCGTCAGCATCTCGGGCATCGGCTGCTCCAGCCGCTTCCCGTATTTTGTGCAATCGCACGGCGTGCACTTTATTCACGGCCGCGCGCTGCCCTTCGCCACCGGCATTTCCCTGTCCCGGCCTGATCTCCACGTGTTCGCCTTCAGCGGCGATGGCGACGCATTCTCGATCGGCGGCAACCACTTCACGCACACGGCGCGCAAGAACGTCAAGATGAGCCTGGTCGTGATGGACAACCAGGTTTACGGCCTGACGAAAAAGCAGACCTCACCCACGTCGCCGCTGGGATTCAAGAGCAAGACGGACGGCTGGGGCGCGATTGATCACCCGATCAACCCGCTCAAGCAGGCCATTGCCATGGGGGCCACCTTCGTGGCCCGCACCACCAGCACCAACCCGAACCACGTGCTGGCCATGATGGAAGCGGCCATGGACCACGACGGGTTCAGCTTTATCCAGTGCCTCAGCGAATGCGTCGAGTTCTACGAAGGCGCGTTCGACGCCGCCAATCCCCGCAAGGGCGGCGTGTTCAATGAGATTCCCAAGAACCACGACGTGACGGACGAAATCGCCGCCTACAAGCTCGCCAGCACGCCGTTCCCGGGCTACTTCGGGGTGTTCTACAAGGTGAACCGCCCGACCAAGAACGCCAAGGAATCCGAGATCATCACCAACGCCCGCGCCAAAATCCAGGGCCAGGCCGACTGGCAGCTGCTGCAAAAATCCTTCGAACGGATGAAGTGATTTCCACCGTCCCGGCCTTTGCGTTGCGAGCCCGCTGAGTCATCACGGGCTCGCAATCTTTTTCTGGCGCGAACCCGCCAAATGGTAAATTTTCAGCCGCCATGCCGATTTACGAATTTGCCTGTCCCAAGTGCCGGCGGATTTTCAGCTTCCTGTCGAAGCGCGTAAATCCCGACCGCCTGCCCGTGTGCCCGAAGTGCGGCAACAAAAAATTGTCCAAACAAGTCAGCCGCTTTGCGATGACGAAGGGCTTGAAAGAGCCGGCCGCTGCGGGCGATGCCGCGGGCGCGGGGGAAGCGTCGATGCCGGACTTTGACGACCCGCGCGTGGAGCGGGCCATGCTGGAGATGGAGCGCGACATGGCGCATCTCGACGAGAACAATCCCCGGCACATGGCGCACATGATGCGCAAAATGAAGGACCTCATGCCGCCCGGCAGCATGCCGAAGGAAATGGACATCGCCATCAAGCGGCTCGAAGCCGGCGAAGATCCGGAAAAAATCGAGGCGGACATGGGCGACGTGCTGGGAGATTTCATGGGCGGCCCAGAAGGTGGCGGCGGTGGTTATACGCGGGACGAAGGGTTGTATGACTATTGAATCGTGAAATGCTCCGGTTTGCGACACGCTGACCACGTTGCCTTGGAGTGCCGCCACCGGCATCGCTCCGGGCGTTGATGCCATGGCTCACATCCACGAAAAAATTGATTTCACAGTCGCCATCTTTGTCGTCCATGACGGCAAGGTGCTGCTCATTCACCACCGCAAGCTCGACAAATGGCTGCCGCTCGGCGGTCACATCGAACTGGACGAGGACCCTGAGCAGGCCGCGCTGCGGGAGGCGAAGGAAGAGAGCGGACTCGACGTGGAATTGCTGGGCGAGCGCGCGCCGACCACCGGGCCGGGCACGCGGGCACTCATCACCCCGCGCTTTCTCGACATTCACCGCATCACCGACACACACGAGCACATCGGCATGATTTACTGGGCGCGCCCCAAAAGCGGCAGCGTTCAGCTTGCACGCGAGGAGCATCACGACATCCGCTGGTGCACGGCGGCGGAACTCGACGCCTTGCAGCCACCCATGAGCCGGGCGGTGAGATGGTATTGTCATCGGGCTATTGAGGAAGTCGCGGGCCAGCAGCCGTCGTCGCCGGCTTGATCTGTTTCGGCGCCACCCACCTACAGCATGAACACCCGGCAACTGAAGCGGGGTTATTATCTACTCGAAGCCCTCAATAGCTTTGCGTCGGCGTTTTTCCTGAGCTACCTCGTTTTCCTGACGCAAAAGAATTTTGGGTTCGGCAACCGCGGCAACATGCTGGTAATGGCGTTGCACGGATTCTTTTACCTGCTCGCGTCCTGGCAGGGCGGAAAATTCATCCAGCGGGTGGGCTGCTTCACGGCGCTCAAGCGGGGTTACGCGGGGATGGCATTGGGTTTGATGCTCGGCCTGATGATTCCCGGCGTGGCAGGCGCGTTGATTTCCCTGGCGGCGTGGACGGTGCCGCTCTGTTTGATTTGGCCTTCGCTCGAGGCCTTGGTGACGGAGGGCGAGGAATTTGCCGGCACGGCGCGCGCGGTCGGCATCTACAACGTCGTGTGGGCGGCCGCGAATGCCGTCGCGTTCTGCGTGGGCGGATGGCTGTGGGAAACATTGGGCGCACGCGGGCTTTTTGGGCTGCCGTTGGTGCTGATGCTGGTCCAGTTGGGCCTCACCGCATGGCTGGAGCGGCAGGCGGGCAAAGTTCCGATGGCGCCCCGCGTCGCCGCGCCGGAAACTCATCACCCGGAACGCGCGGCCTTTGAACAAAAGCTGCCGCCCCGCCGCTTTCTGCAAATGGCGTGGCTCGCCAATCCGTTCGCGTATGTTGCCATCAACACGGTCGGCGCGGTCATCCCGCAATTGGCGGCCCGCTTTCAATTGTCGCCCGCGGAAGCCGGATTGTTTTGTTCGTTGTGGTTTTATGCCCGCCTGGCCGCCTTTGTCGTGCTTTGGCAGTGGACCGGCTGGCACTATCGATTCCGCTGGCTGGTGGCGGCGTTCGTGGCGTTGACGGGCAGCTTTGCCGCAATGTTGCTGGCGGATTCGTTCTGGGTGGTGGTGGGAGCGCAAGTAACACTCGGACTGGCGGTGGGATTGCTGTATTACTCGTCGCTTTTTTACTCCATGGATGCGGGCGAGACCAAAGGGGAGCACGGCGGACTGCACGAGGCGGCGATTGGCGCCGGCATTTGTGGCGGGCCGCTGTTGGGCGCCACCGCTCTGACGCTGGCGCCCACGTTGCCGCACGCAGGCGTCCACGCGGTCACGGCGTTGTTGGGCGTTGGCCTGCTGGCCTTGCTCTGGTTGCGGTTCCGGCCGCGCGGCGGCGATTTTTCTTAATCTCCGCTCCAGAAGCGACTAGGTTGGCCGAGCGATTGTTTATGAAACCTGTTTCGATGCCCGCCGCGCTTTTCGCCGGCAACCGCCAGCGCCTCGTCCACAAGCTGCCCGTGCGTTCGGTCGCCGTTCTCAATGCAAACGATGTCATGCCCACAAATGCCGATGGCACCATGGGGCACCTGCAGAACGCGGATTTGTTTTACCTCACGGGCATCCACCAGGAGGAAACCATCCTGCTCCTCGCACCACAGGCATTCGATCCCAATCACCGGGAGGTTCTCTTTTTGCGTGAACCCAGCGAGCACCTGGCAACGTGGGAAGGCCACAAGCTCACCAAGGCCCAGGCCACGGCGATTTCCGGCATCAAAACCATCAAGTGGTTAAGCGAATTTCCCGCGGTGTTCCGCACCGTGGTATGTGAGTCGGAAAACGTCTTCCTGAATTCCAACGAACATCAGCGCGCGGCCAGCGAAGTGGAAACCCGCGATGCGCGCTTCATCCGCGAATGCCGGCAAAAATTCCCGCTGCATCACTACCACCGGCTGGCGCCGCTGATGCACGAATTGCGCGTCGTTAAATCCACGCACGAAATTGCCGCCATCCGCGCCGCGTGCGACCTGACGGGCAAAGGGTTTCGCCGCGCGTGCCGGTTTGTGCAGCCCGGGGTGAATGAGGCCGAGGTGGAGGCCGAATTTGCCCACGAATTCATCCGGGCCAAGGGGACGTTTGCGTATCCGCCCATCATCGCGGGCGGAGCGAACAACAACATTCTCCATTACGTGCAAAACGACCGGGTGTGTCGCCGCGGCGAGTTGTTGCTGTTGGACGTGGCTGCGGGGCTGGGCAATTACATGAGCGACCTGACCCGCACGATTCCGGTGAGCGGACGTTTCACACGGCGGCAGCGGCAGGTTTATGATGCCGTGCTGCGGGTGTTCCGCGCCGTGGTCAAGCGCATGGTTCCCGGCAAGACCACCAAGGATCTGCGCGCGGAGTGCGAGGAACTGTTGACCGAGGAATGCCTGCGGCTCGGCCTGCTCCAGCCCTCGCAAGTGAAGCGGCAGACGCCCGATAACCCCGCGGTGCGGCCGTTTTTCATGCATGGCGTGGCGCACCCCATCGGGCTGGATGTGCATGACGTGACCTACAACCACTTTCAGATCGCGCCGGGCTGGGTGCTGACGTGCGAGCCCGCCATTTACATCAAGGAAGAAGGTTTTGGTGTCCGTCTGGAAAACACCATTCTGGTCACGGAGAACGGCCAGGTTGATCTGATGGCGGACATTCCCATGGAAGCCGAGGATGTTGAGGCTTTGATGGCGCGCCGCCGCCCGCGGTGAATCCGTTTTCCTGCCCATGAACCGTCTGGTCTTCTTGCTCGGTTTGATGGTGGGCGGCGCGGTGTGGTGTTGCGCCCCCGTGGCAACGGCGCAGGGCAATCATGTTCCCATGGCCACGGACCGGACGGTGGACGAGCCGGAACTGCTCAAAGCAGCGGCGGCATTGCGTGACGCCAAGGCGCTGCTGACCATTGAGCGGGTGCAGTCCCAGCTGGGCCGCCAGACCTGCGTGCTCAAGCTTCCCAAACCGGAAACGAAGGCGCTCACCGGTCGCCAGATCTGGGAGCGCGCCCGCCGTGCTTACGTGCGGGTGGGCTGGTTTTACCTCTGCCGCAAATGCAACGACTGGCACCTGGACCTGGCCGGCGGATTTTATCTCACGACCGATGGCGTCGTGGCCACGGCGCATCACGTCGCGCAGCCGACGAAGGACATGCGCGAAGGTTATCTCGTGGTGGTGGAGGGCGGGCGGATTCTGCCCGTAACCGAGGTGCTGGCCGGCAACGACTCGGGTGACACGTGCCTTTTGCGCACCCGCGGCGCCATGCAGGTGCGGCCACTGCCGTTGAACACCAACGTTTACCCGGGCGACGCGGCCTGGTGCTACAGCGATCCGCTGGACCACGCCTCCTATTTCAGCGCGGGCGTGGTGAACCGCTTTCTGGTCACAACCAACCACGGTCAGCGGCTGACGCGCATCGACGTGTCCACCGACTGGGCGCCGGGTTCAAGCGGCTCCGCAGTGCTTGATGAATGCGGCAACGCCATCGGACTTGTTTCGGAAATCGAGGTGGAAACCGGTCCGCTGGAAACGGACGACCGGCGGCGGCGCCGGGGTCGGCGCGAAGAACCTCTGATAACGCTGCATCACGCCGCGCGCGCCGCCGAGATTCTGGCCCTGATCAAACCCGGCGCGGAGTAAAGCCGGTCAACTTCACAGCGGCACCACGGTCAACCAGCCGGCCGCCCCAAATTCCCGCTGGAACGGCTCCACCGCGGCTTCGGCCCTGATGCGGTCCGCAAAAATGGCGAAGGTGGTTGAGCCGCTGCCGGACATCAAGGCGACGGCGGCGCCCTGTTCGCGGAAAAATTCCTGATAGAGGGCAAGCACGGGGAACTTCTCCAGCGCCGGTGCTTCCAGCGAGTTGTAGAACTCGCGTCCCGCCGTGGTGAGATCCTGGCCGCGCAGGGCGGCGATGAGTTTTTCCGCCCGGCCCGGCTGGCCATTGAGCGCGGCGGGAAACCGGGCAAGTTCGCGGTAGGCCCACGCCGTGGCGATGCCAAAGCCGGGATGCACGAGGAGAATGGCGGTTTGTTGCAGGCAGGGAAACGGCTCCAAGGAAGTCACGTTCTCACCGCGTCCGGTGGCCAGCGCCGGTTTGGTTTGGAGAAAGAACGGCACATCGGAACCGAGGGTGGCCGCCAGCGCCTGAAGCTGCGCGGCATCGAGCGGCTGGTCGAAAAGTTCGTTCAACCCCAGCAGCGTGGTTGCCGCGTTGCCACTGCCGCCGCCCAGGCCCGCCGCCATCGGGATGTGCTTCTCGAGATGTAGTTTGACGCCATCGGCAATGCCGGCTGCTTGCCGGAAGGCGGTGGCGGCGCGAAAGACCAGATTCCGCGCATCCACTGGCAGTTCGGGATGGTTGCAGGTCAATTGCACCCCCGTGGCGGCGCGCGTAAAGCTGAGGTGATCGCAAATGTTGACCGGATGCATGACCGTTTCCAGTTCATGAAAGCCGTCCGTCCGTTTGCCTAGAATGTTCAGCAGCAGGTTGACCTTGCAGGGGGAGGCTTTTTCCAGCGTCATCGGCGGCAGTCTAGTAGGACGGGCAAAAAGAAAAAGCGCCAACCACGGTTGGCGCTGGCGAAAAGTTGTGGCCCAGCTTACGGGGTCTTGAAAACGGAGAAACGGCTGCCCGGCACAGCCGGTGCAACGTCGCCGCCGCTGAAACCAAGATTGGTGTCCGTCGCGTAAATCGGATCATCCGGCAATCCGGGCGTGTAGCTGTCCGGATACACCGGCGCAGGGTTGATGTAGCTGGTCAGGACCGGGTCGTAGGACGGAATGGGGAAGGTCACGATTTCGTAAACGCCCACGCCGATGCGGGTGAGGGATCGGTTCAGGCCGGCCATCATGGCGCCACTGTGCGTGGCACTGGGGCCATCCCACACGCCCGCCTGCTCCACGGAGCGGCGCAAATCACCCCAACGCACCACTTCACCGACGTTGGTCAATCCGCGGCCGAACTTCTTTTCGGGGCCCGCGCAGCCGGAAACCAGCAGGCCCGCGACGGCCACGACGCCGAGCATGGAGAGGGACTTGATCATATTCATTTGAGGTTGCTTCAGGTTAGTCCGGGAGTCGGGCTTGTAAAGCGTGATTTAGGCGACGTCGATTTCGCCGGCCGCCTCCCGCCGCTGCCGTTCTTTGCGCTCCCACCACCAAGTCACCCAGATGCTGATTTCATACAGCACCTGCAGCGGCAGGAACATGATCAATTGCGTGAGCACTTCCGGTGTGGTCAGCACCGCGCCCAAAAAAAGGTTGATGACGATCATGTAGCGCCGTCCCTTGGACAACATCGCGTAGTTGAGGACGCCAATTTTCACCAACGTCAGGATGACCACCGGCATTTCAAAGCCCAGCCCCATGCCCAGCATGAATTTGCAGACAAAACTGATGTAATCCTCTGCGCGCCACTGAAAGGCGGCGAAGCCCAGCCATTCCGAATAACGTTGGGACGCTGCGAGGGCAAAATGCAGCAGAAAGAAGTAACAAAACGCCACGCCGCACAGAAACAACCCGCCTCCGTAAAACATTCCCCGGTAAACATACTTCCGCTCCGTGATTTTCAGGGCGGGGAACACAAAGGACATTACAAAGTAGATGATGAATGGCGCTGACAGCACGAGCCCAGTGTAAACCGCAACCTGAAACGCCACGATAAAACCGCCGGCCGGACTAAGGTTGACCAGTTCGATGTTCACCTTGCGGGCGGTTCCGGCGAGTTTGGGGTCGGGATCGACCTGCCAGGTCAGCACCTGGTTGGTGCCAATGACGGCGGGCTGGATGCGGACGGCGACAAAACGGTTGCTGCCCAGTTGAAGCGACGGCTGCGACGCGGGGGTGAGGGGAAATGTTCCCAGCTTGTTCGTCTCCCAGAAAACGGTGACGATTTGATTCGTGCCCGGGTAGTGAATCTCGGCCTGTTCCAGCGGCCGTTTTAGGAGCCAGACAACGGTGTTGCCGCCGAGCAGGCAAACCAGCATTGCCACGGCCACGGCCGCGGCGCTTTTGATGAGCACCCAGCGAAGATCTTCGAGGTGCTCAAGGAAGGATTTTACCGGCCCGCCTTCATTTTCCTCACCGTCCAGGCGCTCCAGATCGGGGTCGTCGGCCATGAGTCGAACGGCTCAGGGTCAGGACTGCTGGCTGGGATTCTGGGGGGCGGCTGACTGAACCGAAGCCTCTTTCGGGACGGAAGCCTGCTGCGCCTGGGTGCCCGCTGGAGCAATCCGCTTGGACGGCGGGGGCGGCGCGTCTTCCACGGCGCTGGTGATTTCATCCTGCACTTCGCGCGTCGCCTTCTTAAATTCTTTGATTCCCTGCCCCAACCCGCGGGCCAGTTCGGGAACCTTCTTGGCGCCGAAAAGGATCAGCACTACCGCGAGGATCAGGATGATCTCCCAGCCGCCAAGCATGCCTGCAAACATTATGTTCATAGTCGAGCAGACGAAAGTTAAGCCTCATTGGTAACCGAGTAAAGTGCCAAACGAACTGAACCCGACTCACCCCAGCGCCCCGCCAAAGCGGCTGGCGTGTGCCATTTGCCGCCATTCACCGTCGTAGAACAACTGCTGAAATTCCTCCGTTTCGGCCAGATGCTGCTCCGCCCCGGGTTTGTCGCGCCGCAACAGGTATTTCAGCTCCTTCAGGTTGTGACTCCAACGGAATCCGTTGAAAAACTCGGCCCCGGCGAACTGTGTTTTGTAAAGGGCGTTCTCCGAATAGCAGGAGCCGAGATACAGGTGCCGCGTGCCGCGCCGGGCAAATTCCCCGACCGCGGAGGTCATCATGTAAAGGCCGAGATTGCGTTGGAAATAGTTCAGGTCATAAAAGGCGTAGTAGTAGAAGGCGAGGTCGTCGCCTTCCAGATAAAGCGTGGCGGTGCCGACCTCAGCGCCGGTCTGCGCGTCAGTGAAAATCAGCAGGTGCGACACAATGGGACTGGCAAACAGCGAATCCAGCCGCGCAAAACTCATCTTGTCCTTGCCGAACTTGATGTCGGCATAACCCTTGTAAAAGGCGCGTCGCTCCCGGGTGAACTCAAACTTTTCCCGCGGCACCAATTGGAACGTGATGCCTTCCCCCTTGCGGAGCACGCGGCGATTTTCCGAGGACGGCTTGAATTTGCGGAGGTCCACACGAATGTGGCGGCACAGGTAAAACCGGTCCAGGTTGCGGGACGAGGGCAGAAAGCCCGCGTCAAACATCTGGCTGGGCGTTTCGCCTTTTTCGGGCAGCCCCCAGATGGCATACGGAAAAATATAGTGCTCGTAGTCGCTGACGTGCTCGGAGAACAGGAGTTTCATGGCAGGGGAGAATGTTGCGCCGCCGCGGCCGTGCGGCTCTTCAGGAGGAAGCTTCGCCGTTCACGCATTTCCGGCCCAGGCGCAGCCGCCAGCCGGTCAGCACGTCATACGTGACGGAGTTTTTGAGCTGGGCAATGTCGCGGGCGGTGATGCATTCCGCGCCTTGCTCGCCCATGATGACGGCCTCATCCCACATGCCCGCTTCGGGAATGTCCGTCACATCCACCATCAATGCGTCCATGGCGATGCCGCCCACGAGCGGCGCGCGGCGACCGTGAATCAGCGCGCCGCCCTGGTTGCGCACGCGCGGAAAACCATCGCCATAACCAATCGGCAGCACGGCAATCCGGCGGTCCGACGTCGCGGTGTAACGCATCCCGTAGCCGACGTGCTCGCCGGCTTTGACCCGCTGAATGGCGGCGATCCGCGCCTTGATGGACATCACGGGCTGGATTCCGGAAATCCGCCGGCACACGGTCGAGGGCAAAATGCCATACATGAGAATGCCCACCCGGACCATGTCGCGGTGGGCGGCGGGGAGATCGAGAAACCCGCCGCTGTTGCAGAGATGCTGCATCGGCACGGGCAACTGACGCGCCCGGGCCGCGCCCATGACTTCATCGAAGCGGGCCATCTGCAGGTGGGCAAACGTCTTGTCCGTTTCATCCGACTGCGAGAAATGAGTCATGGTCCCTTCCAATTGCAGGGAAGGTTCGGCCGTGATGGTCTCCAACAAATGCACCGCTTCGTCCCAGCGCACCCCGTAGCGGCTCATGCCGGAATTGATTTTGACGTGCACGGGGACGCGTTTCTCAAAACCGGCGGCCGTCCGCGCCAGTTTTTGCGCGGTGTGCGCATTGTTCAAACACACCGTGAGGTCGTAGGCCACGCACCACGGCAGCTCCGATTCCTGCCGTTCGCCCAGGATCAAAATGCGCGCCTTGATGCCTGCGTCGCGCAGGGCCATGGCTTCTTCCAGCGTGCTGACACCGAGAAATGTGGCGCCTTCTTCCAGCGCGATCCGGGCCACGTCGAGCGCGCCGTGCCCGTAGGCCTCGTCCTTGACGACGGCGAGCAGCTGCACACGTGGGGGCAGGTCCTGCCGGATGAGTTGCAGGTTGCGTCGCAGCCGGGCGAGGTCGATTTCAACCCAGGCGGGTCGTTGGGGGAAAACGCGGGAGTCGAGATGCATGGCGGCGATGGCGTTGAAGAACTGGTTCAGTTGGCGGTTCCGGGCGGCCACAATGTCTGGCCGATGTCCGTGCGATAATAGCTCCCGAGCACGCGAATCCGCCGGAGGTTGGCCCGGGATTTTTCCGCTGCGGCCGGCACGCTGGCGCCAAAAGCGATGACGTCCGCATAACGGTGCCCCGCCGTGACCAACTGGCCGTCGCGGCCGCGTTCGACTTCGTTCCACCACACGTCGCAATCGAACCGGCCGGTCACCTCGATGGGAAAATGCGGGCCGCGCACCTGCAAATGCGGGTAGCCGTAGCCGGCCAGCGTGGTGGAACAGCCGAACGCCGCGTCCGCCCGGAAGCGCGGCGCCAACGGCAGGTTGCGCGCCGCCGCCCAGAGCGTTTCCAGCGGGTTTTCCAGCAGGCGCAAAATCATCGAGCCCGAAGTGATGCCGAGCCGGACATTGTATTCGATGACGTGCCATTTGCGCCCCACCATGCAGGCCGTGACCTGCACCGGTCCGTGATAGTTCACGCGTTTGAACCACCGCCGCAACGGGTGCAGCAAGGCGCGCGCGAGGCCGTATTTGTCCTCCGGATCCCGTTCCACAATGCCGCCCAGTGGCGCGCCGCAAACGATGCCGAGGTCGCCGACATGAGCGCGTTTGTATTCCTGATTGGTCACGAGCGGATAAATTTCGCCGGCGCTGACGAGCGCAATGTGGCCGGCCTCGGCGCGGCCCAGATATTCCTGCAAAAAGACACCCTCGGCATAATCCACGTGATCCAGCCACGCGCGCGTGTCGGCCACTGTCTCGCAAACGATCGTGTGCACCGGACTGCCGGGGGAGCACAGTGGATTCTTAATGACGTAGGGCCGCGGATTTTTCTTCAACCATTCCAGGGCCGCGAGGCGATTGGGCGCCACGTGCGCGGCGGGAAAGGGAATTTTGCAATCGCGGCACAGCCGGCGGGCGTAATCTCGTTCGCGCTCGAGCAACAGGGCTTCACCGGTGGGACACAGGATGGGCACCTTGCTCGCGAGCAGTTCGGCGGCCCACGGTTGCTGCGCCCAGTCAATGGACTGTGGAAAAATCAGGTCCACCTTGCGCTGCTTGAGGAGCGGCACCGGATTGGGGTGGTCCGCGCAATCGAACGTTGGCCCGACGAGCGACGGCGGAAAATGGCCGTTGCGGCGGGTCAGGTAGGTGGCTGTGGTGGCGCCCGCGTCGCGCAAAATTTGCGTCGAACTTTGGGCGAACGAACCGATGCCAAAGGCCATGACGGACAGACCGCGTGGATGGTTTTTTGCTTTGCCGCGCATAGAAAATGCGGGCTGAAAACGGACGGTTGGCGCGTGGTTCAACCCGCCCGCGCAGCAAGCGGCAAAACGCCGGGCGGCGCAAGTGATTTGTGGCCGTTGCGAATTTTCCATTGCAGGAGGGCTATCACGGACATAGTTTCCATTACAGGAAGCCGTCAAAACAACTTACCCCATACCACTATGTATTTTGGCGTCGATTATCATCCGGAGCAGTGGGTGTATCCCTACGGTGGCACCAAGGAGAATCCCGAATCGGAATGGGAAAATGATGTGGAGATGATGGCGGCCGCCGGCGTCAACGCGGTGCGTCTCGGCGAATTTGTCTGGGGTTTGTGCGAACGCGAACCGGGCAAGTATGATTTCGCGTGGCTGCGGCGCGTGATGGATTTGCTGGGCAAATCCGGCATCAAAATCATTCTCGCCACGCCGACGGCGGCCCCGCCGATCTGGATGGCGCGCAAACATCCGGAAATCCTGCCGATCGATGAAAACGGCCTCGTCAAACACGAAGGCACCCGGCGGGCCGTCTGCCTGAACAGCGAGGTGTTTTGGAACTACTCCCGCGCGATTGTCGAGAACATGGCCAAGGCGCTGGGCGATCACCCCGACCTCATCGCGTGGCAAATTGACAACGGCATCGGCGGCAATTTCACCGAGGCCTCCTTCAACGAGGACACCCGGCGCGACTGGCATCTGTGGCTCGAAGCCAAGTATGAGACGGTCGAAAAACTCAACGAACAATTGGGCTTGCGCCATTGGGGGCAGGTGGTTTCCGACATCAAGCAGGTGCCCATGCCCATGAAGGCGCCGGCCGTGCACAACCCGGCGCTCGTGCTGGATTGGAACCGGTTTTGCAGCGATACGATCGTGCAGTTCATCAAGATGCAGGCAGACATCCTGCGGCCGCTGACGCCGAACTGCCCCATCACCACCAACCTGCGCGCCTTGCGTCATAAATTCGACCACTTCGACATGGCCGAGGTGCTCGACTTCGTCTCCATCGAAGGCACGGCCGCGGTCCGCGCGAATTCCGCGGAACTGGCCTGCGAGATGGACATGCTCCGGTCACTGAAAAAGGACGGAGTCCGGTCGCCCGACGGCGGCTGTGGTTTCTGGGTGATGGAACACAAGGCGGGCAACGTTTCCTGGCAGGACGTGAATTCCCTGGTGCGTCCCGGCGTGTTGCGGCTCTTCACCTACCAGCTCATTTCCCGGGGTGCGGATTCCATCCTGTTTTTCCGGTGGCGCCAGCCGCGGTTTGGCGCGGAGAAGTTCCATGGCGCCGTGGTGCCGCATGCGGCGCGCAAGAACGGCCGGGTTTACCGCGAGGTTAGTCAGATTGGCGAGGAACTGAAACTACTGGCGCCGGCGTTGCACGGGTCGAAGGTCAAACCGGAAGTCTGCATCCTTTACACGCACGACAACGACTGGACCCTGCAACTGCCGCAACAGCCGAACAAGTATTTCAACCTGCGCGAGCATATTCAGCTGTTTTACAGCGCATTTCACGACAAGAACATCGGCGTCGATTTTGCCCGGCCCACGGAAGATTTGTCGCGTTACCGGCTGGTGATCGCACCGTCGCTGCAATTGCTCCGCGGCGCCGAGGCGGACATGATGAAGCTCTACGTCCAGAACGGCGGCACGCTGGTGGGGACGTTCAGCACCGGACTGGTGGACGAGCACCACATCGCGTCCGACAACGGCTATCCCCACGACCTGATGGACGTGTTTGGCCTGGAAGTCACCGAGTTCGACATGCTCCCACCGGGCGAGGAAAATCATCTGACGTTCAAGGGGGCCTTTCCGACCAGTCACCTGCATCCGGCCAAGCTGTGGTGCGATTTGATCGAGCCCAAGGAGTGCCAGGTGCTGGCGTCGTATTCGCGCGATTTCTACGCCGGCAAACCGGCCATGACGATGAACACCTTCGGCCTGGGCAAGGCGATTTACATCGGCACCCTGAGCCACCAGCACTTTTACTCGGATCTGGTCACCTGGCTGCGCCAGCTCTGCAATCTGCATCCGCTGCTCAAGGTTCCCGAAAGCGTGGAAGTCAGCATGCGCGAGAAGGAGGGCTCGCGGATTCATTTCCTGCTCAACCACAAACCCTCCTCAGTCCGGGTGCAATTCTACAAGCCCATGCACGATCTGCTCACGGGATCCAGCATCGTGGGCAATCACGACCTGCCGCCGCACGGCGTGCTGGTGCTGGACGAGCGGGTTGAACCAAAACCTGAAGCGGCGCCCGTCACGGCGCAGGCACCAGTCGCGGCTTGAGCTTTGCTCCGCGCCGTGGCAAGAGGATACTCGCCGGGGTTGCCCGGACCGCGATGATTCCGCTTCCTCCCAGACGCATACCGCCCTTGGGGCCGGGCAAACGCCCGGCGCGTCAACGGGTGCTGGCGCAATGGCGGGGAGTGGATCTCGTGCCGCTGGAGCGAGCGCAGGCGGATACCGCCAAATCTGCCGCCCAGGTGCTGCCCAAGGTGCTGCACGAACAATTGCGGCTGGGCCGTCGCCAGGCCGAGGCCGAAATCGTCAAAGTCTGGAATTCCCTGAAACTGCTGGACCCCGTTCTGATGGCGCACGGCCAGCCGACGGGCTTGAATCAAAACGGAACCCTGTTTGTGACCGTCAGCAACAGCGCGGCGCTCATGGAATTTAAATACCACCAGCGCAAGATCCTCGAACGCCTGCAACACAGCTTCGGCAAGGATCTGGTCGCGCGCATTTCGTTCCGGGTGGGCTGACCTGATTTGCCGGCGCCCCCCGCAAATCTAGTGGACGACGCGCCGCTTCTGGGCAAGCTTCCTCAGCACAACCAATGATGACTATGAAAGCCTGCTTTTGTTCCGTCGTGGCGGTTGCCTTGACCGCATTTTCCGTGCATGCCGATCCGGCTACCATCGCCAAGCAACGTGCCAAGGAAGTCGTTCGGGAAAACAACGTGCGCCAGGGGATTGGCGCGCCGGCGGCGGCCGCCGCGCGTCCCGCCGTGCCCCCGCCCCAACGGGCCGATCCGGTTGGTAAACTCAAGGCCGACTTGGCGGCCATTACCAGTAGCGCCAGTGTTTCCGCGGAACTTAAGGCGCAATTGCCACATGATTTGCTCGCCTGTGCCCGCGGCAGTCGCAAGCCGGCAACCGCCACCGTCGAGAAGTTTGCCAACAGCCTGAGCGCGGCCTTGACCGGCAAGGGGCTGACCGCGTCCGTGCAGTCCCGGCTCGCCAACGACATCAACCTGACCTTCAACAGTGCCAGCCTTTCCGTCCAGCGCACGGGCGAAGTAGGCGATGACGTGCAGGCGATTTTGCAGACGGCCGGCCTCAGCCGTGCGGCTGCCGTGGACGTGGTGGCGGATTTAAAGGCGATTGCTGCCGAGTTGCAGGGCGCCCGTTGAAGCCGGCCGGTGAAGCTTTCTGCGCGCATGCCTCAACCGCGGACAGTGCGATGCCCCACCTGCCGGAAGGTGGGCGATTGGTTTGGCGGCGAATACGGGCCGTTTTGTTCCCGGCGCTGCCGGCTGATTGATATGGGCAAATGGCTGGGCGAGGAGCACGCCATTTCGGAGCCGCTCAAGCCCGGGCATTTCGCCGGTTACGCTGATCTGCCGCCTGGCGTGGACCCCGACCGGCCGGAGGAGGGCTGCTGATTTTTGCCTTTGCCATTTTTTCCGTTAGGTTGCGGGGTGGTTGGGCGACCAACGGAATATGACCAACATGCAACGGACTGTGATCATCGCCTTGTCGTGCGGGCTCCTCTTGGGCAGCGTGGGCGGGGCATTCTCTTCATCCATGAATACCAACAAGACGGAACTGGCGACTTTTGGGGGCGGCTGTTTTTGGTGCCTTGAGGCCTGCTTTCAACTCGTCCCCGGCGTGAAGGCCGTCACGAGCGGTTACGCCGGCGGCACCAAGGACAATCCCACCTATCAGGAAGTCTGCACCGGCAACACCGGCCACGCCGAGGTGGTCCAGATCGAATACGATCCGGCCGTCATCAGCTACGAGCAGTTGCTGCAAAAATTCTGGGAGGTGCATGATCCCACCACGTTGAACCGGCAGGGCAACGACGTGGGCACGCAGTATCGCTCGATCATTCTCTGCCGGAACGAGGCGCAGAAGGAGGCCGCCGAGAAGTCCAAGGCCGAGGCGCAAAAGGAACTCAGCCGCCCCATTGTCACGCAGATTGCGCCGCTGAAAAAATTCTGGCCGGCGGAGGCGTATCATCAGAATTACTTCCGCAACCATCCGGAGCAGGGCTACTGTCAGCTGGTCATCCGGCCCAAGGTGGACAAGCTGGAGAAGAAGCTCAAGGCGGAGCAGAAGTGATCCGTGCTTTGCGAGCCTGATGTGAAGCGTCTCCGGCCTCGTTCACGCCGTTATAGCAGTTTCATAAATACTGTAGCCGTCCTGACGGCAGCAGCCCCTCGCCCCGTCCCTCGCCCCATCCGATGGGGAGAGGGTGGCTGAAGGCCGGGTGAGGGGCCGGTGAATAACCCGACGGCTACGACATTTTTTAAACCGCTCTAAAGCAAAAACGGCGGCCCGTTTCCGGGCCGCCGTTTTGTTTTGGGAGATTTGCCTTACAGGCCCTTGCCGAGCATGAATTTCAACAGGTCGGCCACGCGGCAGCTGTAGCCCCACTCGTTGTCATACCAGCTCACGAGCTTGAAGAAGCGCTTGTTCAATTCGATGCCGGAACCGGCGTCGAAGATGGACGAGTTCGTGCAGTGGATGAAGTCGCTGCTCACCACTTCGTCGTCCGTCCAGTTGAGAATGCCCTTGAGATAGGTCTCGCTGGCCTTCTTCATCGCGGCGCTGATTTCGGCGTAGCTGGTGTCCTTGGTCGTCTTGACCGTGAGGTCCACCACGGAGACCGTCGGCGTCGGGATGCGGAACGACATGCCCGTGAGCTTGCCCTTCACTTCGGGGCAGACGAGCCCGACGGCCTTGGCGGCGCCGGTCGTGGATGGGATGATGTTCTGTGCCGCGGTGCGGCCGCCCTTCCAGTCCTTCTTGCTCGGGCCGTCCACGGTCTTCTGCGTCGCCGTGTAGGAATGGACGGTCGTCATCAGGCCTTCCTCGATGCCGAAACCTTCCTTCAGGAGCACGTGCACGAGCGGCGCGAGGCAGTTCGTGGTGCAGGAGGCGTTGGAAATGACGTTGTGCTTGGCGGGGTCATACTTCTCGTTGTTGACGCCCATGACGACGGTGATGTCCTCGTTCTTGCCGGGGGCGGAGATGATGACCTTCTTGGCGCCGGCGGTGATGTGGCCGTAGCAGCCCTTGGGGTTGTCCTTGGCGGCATCGGTGAAGAGGCCGGTGGATTCGATGACCACCTGCACGCCCAGCTTGGCCCAGGGGAGTTCCGCCGGGGTCTTGGCGCTGACGACGAGGATGTCCTTGCCGTTCACAACCAACACGTCGTCTTCGGCCTTGTCGGGCGAGGACTTCTTGGAGCCCACGGTGCCGTGGAAGCGGCCCTGCGTGGAGTCGTATTTCAGCAGGTAGGCGAGGTTGTCCGCGGGCACGATGTCACCGACGGCCACAACTTCGATGTCCTTGCCGACCAGTCCTTGTTCGACCATCGCGCGGAACACGAGGCGCCCGATGCGGCCGAACCCGTTGATTGCTACTTTGACTGCCATAGTTTCAGTTTCGATTTCTTTTTTGGTTCAAAACCGGGCCGGGCGTTGAACCGCGCCAAGTCCGGTCAGCCGGGGAATCTAGGGCAATAACCGTTCAATGCCGAACAATTTTTGAGTTTTTCTGCTCCTATTTTGACAATTTTCCGTCCGGTCCGACAGTGAAAGGGGGCGGAGGAACTGCCTGTAATCCGGTTGGCATTATGGAAACCATCAGTCCGGCAAAGACCACCTTGGCCGAAGTGCTCGCGGCACATGCGGCGCCGGGGCAATTGTTCCGGCTGGAGGACGGGAAGGTGCGGTGCGTGGCGTGCGGGCACCGCTGTTTGATCGCGCCCGGGCGCCACGGCATCTGTCGCGTGCGCTTCAACCACGAGGGTCAGTTGCGCGTGCCGTTCGGCTACGTGGCCGCGCTGGCATCGGATCCGGTGGAGAAGAAGCCATTCAACCATGTCCTGCCGGGAACGGATGCGCTGACGTTCGGCATGCTGGGCTGCGATTTTCATTGCGCGTATTGCCAGAACTGGGTGACGAGCCAGGCCTTGCGCGACACGGCGGCAGTGGCGCCCATCCGCGAAGTTTCCGCCCCGCAACTCGTGCGGTCTGCGCAGCAAACAGGCGCGCGCCTGGTCGTCTCAAGCTATAACGAACCATTGATCACCGCGGAATGGGCCGCGACGGTATTCCGCGAGGCGGCTCCCGCCGGATTGTTGTGTGCCTTTGTGTCCAACGGCAACGCGACAGCCGAGGCGCTCGACTTTCTTAAACCCTGGCTGCGCGCCTGCAAAATTGATCTGAAAAGTTTCAACGACCGCCGTTATCGGGAACTGGGCGGAACGCTGGAGCACGTTTGCGCCGGCATCCGGATGGTGCACGAACGCGGCATCTGGCTGGAAATTGTCACGCTGCTGATTACTGGTTTCAACGATGACGAGGCGGAACTGCGCGAGATGGTGCGCTTCCTGGCGGGGGTGGACCGCAACATTCCCTGGCACGTGACAGCGTTTCATCCCGATTACAAAATGACGGATGTGCCGGCGACCACGGCACGGCAACTGGTGCGCGCGGCGGAAATTGGCGTGGAAGAAGGACTGCGGTTTGTTTATGCCGGCAACGCGCCCGGCCACGTGGGCGATTGGGAAAACACGCGTTGTCCCGAGTGTCAGACGACTTTGATTGAGCGGCATGGTTACGCCGTTCGCGCGTATCGGCTGACGCCCGGGGGACGTTGTCCACATTGCGGTGCGGGCATTCCGGGCATCTGGCATCCGGGCGGCGCTGCGGATGTGCCGGCGGGCAATTTTTACAGCCGTGTGCCGCGGCGGGTGGCGATTTCGTGATGAACATGAGTGCGTGCCAGTTCAAAAAAGTGCGGTCGCCCGCCTTTGCGGGCTCGTTTTACCCGGCGGTGGCCGAGGATTTACGGCAGTTGGTGCAATTCTGCCTCGCCGGTGGCACGCGCCGCGCGATCGGCGGTTCCTACAAGGCGTTTGTGCTGCCCCACGCGGGTTTCATTTACTCGGGGCCCGTGGCGGGTTCCGGTTACCTCTGCCTTGAGGCCGACCGGGAGCAGGTCAAACGCGTGATTTTGCTGGGGCCTTCACACCGGTTGGGTTTTGCCGGACTGGCAGTCAGTGAGGCCAGCGCCTTCGCCACGCCGTTGGGTGAGGTGCCGGTGGATTTGGACGCTGTGGGTGAGCTGCTGGCGTTGCCCCAAGTGCGCCTGCTGGAAGCCGCCCACAAACACGAACATTCCCTGGAAGTGCATTTGCCCTTCCTGCAAGTGGTCCTCGCGGGCTTCCAACTCGTCCCGCTGGTGGTGGGCGACGCCAGCGAGAGCGAAGTGGCGGCCGTGCTCGAAAAATTGTGGGGCGGGCCCGAAACGCGCGTCATCGTCAGCTCGGATTTAAGTCACTACCACGATTACACGCTGGCCCGGCGGCTCGATGCCGAAACGGCCACGCGCATTGAGGATCTGCTGCCCGTGGCGCCCGACCAGGCCTGTGGCGCCATGCCCCTCAATGGCATGCTGCGCGCCGCCCGTCAGCATCGCCTGGCGGCGCACACCATCGATCTTCGCAACTCGGGTGACACGGCGGGCGGCCGCGACCGCGTGGTTGGTTACGGCGCATTTGTATTCGGTGCCGGGCGCTGATCTTGGTTCCTTGCGCCGTTTCCGCGACTTTCTGCGCAACAAAAACGCCCTTCGCTCTGGCCGAAGGGCGCGGGTGAAACTTTGTGGTGACCGTTTACTTCGTCGCGGCGGGCGCGGCCGTGGCATTGGCCGGAGCGGCGGTATTCGTGGCGTTGGCGGCCGTGGTTGACATCAGCGGAGCTGGCGTGGCTGCGGGAGCGGTGCTGGCCGGGCTGCTCGGCGTCGCCGCCGGAGTGGCGCCCTGCTGCACCTGCTGTTCAACGGCGCGTTGGAAGGTGCTCGTGGTGCGCCTCGAATTGAAATGGTTCTGCAAAATGCCCACCAACAGCGCCAGCACGAAGAAGGAGATGGCCGCGTATTTCGTGGCCTTCGTCAATACGGTGCCGGAGCCGGCGCCAAACAGCGCGTCCGTGGCGCCGCCGCCAAAGGCCACCCCAATGCCCGCCTCTTTTTTCGGCAGTTGAATGAGCACGAGCAAAATCAGCGCGATGCAGATCAGCACCAGGACGAACGTCAACAGACCAATAATAAATGCCATAAAACCTTAGTTTGATTGAACTCAGTTAGATTGAGTTGCGGATTATATCAGCAAAGCTGCGGGCTTCAAGACTTGCTCCACCGACGAGTGCGCCATCCACATCCGGCTGGCTCATCAACTCCTTGGCGTTGTTGGGTTTGACGCTGCCGCCGTATTGAATGCGAACCTTCTTCGCCGTGGCTTCGTCGAACATGCTGACGAGCACCTTGCGGATGAACGCGTGCGCGTCCTGCGCCTGTTGGGTGGTGGCGGTTTTGCCCGTGCCGATGGCCCAAACCGGCTCGTAGGCCAGAACGGTTTCCACCATTTGCTCCTTGGTCAAACCGGCGAGGCTGCCGCGCACCTGCGTCTCCAGCACTTTTTCCGTCAGGTTGCCTTCGCGTTCGGCCAGCGTTTCACCGATGCAAACGATGGGCTTGAGCGCGGCGGCGTGCACGGCCGCAGCTTTCTTGGCAATCAACGCATCGCTTTCCTTCTGGTATTGGCGGCGTTCGCTGTGGCCGAGGATCACATAGCGCACGGAGAATTCCTTGAGCATCACTGCGGCGATTTCGCCCGTGAAGGCACCCACGCCGTTCTCGCTCATGTTCTGTGCGCCCAGGCGGATGTTGGAGTCCAGAATGGCCTTGGACACGGACTCCAGCGCCGTGTAAGGCGGGCAGACGACGATGTCCACTTCCTTCACGCTGGCGAGTTCGCGCTTGAGGTCGTTCACGAGGGTCAGCGCCTCGGCGACCGTCTTGTTCATCTTCCAGTTGCCGGCGATGATGAGTTTACGTTCCTTGTTCATGTGATTCGTGAATGGTTGCACCGTGAACCGCCGCCGCGGGGCAACGGTTCAACGTAGATTTACTTTTCGCTCAATGCGGCCACGCCGGGCAGTTCGATGCCTTCCAGAAACTCCAAGCTGGCGCCGCCGCCGGTGCTCATGAAGGTGACCTTGTCCGCGAGGCCAGATTTGTTGATGGCCTTCACGCTGTCGCCGCCGCCAATGATGCTCGTGGCGCCCTTTTGCGTTGCTTCCGCCACGGCCGCCGCGACGGCATTGGTGCCCACCGCGAAGCGTTTGTCTTCAAAAATGCCCATCGGGCCGTTCCACAGGATGGTTTTTGCGCCGAGCAACACATCCTTGAACTGGGCGGCGGTGGCGGGGCCGATGTCCACGCCTTCTTCCGTGTCCGGGATGTTCGGTTCGGTGTTCACCCGCGGATTGGTCAAATCCATGACCGGCCGGCCCTTCTTGTCGAGCTTGTCGGTTTTGACCGGTGTTACGCAGGTGTTGTCGGTGGGCAGCAGGAACTGCACGCCGCGCTGCTTGGCCTTGGCCAGCGCCGCGAGCGCCACGTCGGTTTTGTCCTTTTCCACAAGCGACAAACCCACCTTGGCGCCCTGGGCCAGTTTGAAGGTGTAGGCCATCGCGCCGCCAATCAAAATCGTGTCCGCCTTTTCCAGCAGCCGGTCGATGACTTTGATTTTGTCCGAAACTTTGGCGCCGCCGAGAATCACGACGAAGGGGCGGGCGGGTTTTTCCAGTTCATCGCCGAGGAACTTCAGTTCACGTTCCATCAACAAGCCTGCGGCGCATTTCCCGCCGCGCTTTGCCACCACACGGGCCACGCCTTCGGTGGAGGCGTGCGCACGGTGCGCCGAACCGAACGCGTCGTTCACATAAACCTCGGCGACTTTGGCCATCTTTTCCGCGAACGCGGGATCGTTGGCCTCCTCTTCGTTGTAGTAACGGACGTTCTCGAGCAGCAGAATGTCGCCTTCCTTCAACGCTGCGGCGGTCTGCTCGACTTTCTCGCCGATGCAATCATCCACGAACGCGACGGGCCGGAGGATCATGTCGGCGAGCTTCGCGGCCACCGGGCGCAGGGACATGGAGGGCTCCTTCTTGCCCTTTGGCCGGCCGAGGTGCGCGGCGAGAATGATTTTGGCCCCCTTTTCGATCAACAGCTTGAGCGTCGGCAGGGTCTCCTTGATGCGCGTCGTGTCGTTGATGACCATCTGGCCATCCTTCTCCTCCATTGGGACGTTGTAATCCACCCGGACGAACACGCGTTTGCCACGCAAATCAAGGTCGCGAACTGTGAGCTTTGCCATATCAGGAATCGATTTCAGGTTCAGGTCAAAAACCCCTTGGAAAAGGGCGGGGCAGCATAGCGGATGCGAGGCCCGAGTCAAAACGGAATTGCGGCCTGACCGGCGCTAGAAGCCCGGTTTCATGCGGGGATTAGCGTGCCATCGCGGCGCAGCTTCATGCGGCGGCCGCGCCATTCGATGGTGTTCCCGAGAAACGCCAGCAGCCACACGCCGACCTGCAGGACGTCCTTGAACGGCGCCAGCCAGCAGTAACGGACAATCGGCGGGCGGTCGGCCGCGGCGTCCGATTCCGGCCGATCACCGGCCAGCCGCCGTTGCAGGTCAGCCGTGACCATGAGGCGCACCAAGAACGCTGTGCCCAGGAAGCCGAGCGCCGTCCGCGTGCCGCTCACCGCCGCCCACAGCGCCGGCCAGAGCGTGGGATTGCTCAACAGACTGAAAAAATAAGGCACCGGCTGGCACACCCGGATGGTGCGGGCCCAGCGCAATTGATGTTTCCAGACCGCGGCCCAGCCGGCGGGCGCATCCCAACATTCCACCACCACCGGACTGAGCGCGATGCGCCCACCCCGTTGCGCGATGCGATGTCCAAGCTGGTAGTCGTCCGCCAAACAATCCTTGATGGCCGCAAAACCGCCCAGGCCGGCCAGTTCGCCACGCCGGGTCAGCATCACGGCCCCCAACGCGAAATCCATCGGCTTGAGCGAAACCGATTGCAGCACCTGGCTCCAGAAATCGGCATTGATGGCCACGGCTTCGCAGTGCATGGCCAGCGTGGCAGGATTGGCCAGCCGATAAAAACAGTTCAACAGCGCGACAGGCGCGGCGGCCGGTGTGGGCGAAGGGCCGAATGCGGCGACGGCGTCGGCCAAAAAATCCGGCGGCACGCACACGTCCGCGTCGCTCACGCAAATCAATTCATGCTCGGCGAGCTGCTCCAACTGAATCAGCTTGGACACCTTGGCGTTTGCGCCCGCCCGGGCGTCACAAACAACCAGCTGTGCGGTCGTGCGGGGATGTTCCGCCATGAGCCGCTGCACGAGGGCGCAGGCCGGATCGCTGGCGTCGGCCACGCCGAAAAGCGCCTGGACCGGGCCGGAGTAAGCTTGTTGCAGCCAGCTGCGCAGACATTTTTCCGTATGAGCATCGGCGCCTTTCAGTGGTTTCAACAGCGTGACGCCGGGGTGGGGAGCCGCTGCCGCCGCATCTTGCGTCCCGAAAGCCAGCGCGGGTTGCACGCGGCGCTGATGCAGCGGAAAGCGGCGCGCCGCCAGCCATTGCCAGAGCAACAGCAGGAGACTCAGTGCCGCGAGCGCCCCGAAGATGCCGTTTAAAACCACGCCGCTAGCTAGCGTTCGCGCCACCCGGGGGCAAGTGCGGAATTGCCACGGCCCCGTTTTGACCTCACGCGATGGGACGGCACTCCCGCTCGGTCGTCAGATTGACTTGAACGCGGCCCTTGCGCCACGCATGCTGCCAACCAGCCGGCTGCGGTCCTGCGGCGAACGCCCGGGAGGGGGCAGGCACAACCGGCCCGGCAGTGCATCCGTAGCTCAACTGGATAGAGCTTCTGACTTCGGATCAGAAGGTTACAGGTTCGACTCCTGTCGGATGCACCAGCTTTTCGGCGTCCTGAATAAGATGAGTTCTGCTTCAGAAGGCATGGTGGCCTTGCCTGGTTGGCGCGGAATATTCACTTATTTCGCGGTTGATGGGGTTGGACTTTGGCGAGCTTGCTCGCGTGGTGGCAGCTCCTTGGAAAAGGGCAGCTCGCCGCGCAACAATGCCCCCGCGCGGCCGGTCAACCACAAATAATAATCCGCGGGCAGCCCTTCGTAATTGAGAAAGCTTGCGCCCGTGGGCGTCGCATTGCTGCACTTGAAAATGGCCGTCCCTTCGTCCATTTCGTCAAACATCGCAACGTAGAGCATGCGCGCGCCAGCCTCCTTCGCGGCGGTGATTTGGTTCCAATAGAACCGGCCTTTTTGGCGGGGGATCTGATTGATCGGATTGGCGCCGCCGAACTCGGTTTTGCTCAAATTGAACCAGCTGAACCCCGGATAAACGCACGGCGCGTAGTCCAAATGTCGTTCGGCGCACCACGCAAGATCGGCCTTCAACTGGGCCAGATAGCGCGTCCGTTCCGCCGGCTGCATCGTTGAATAACGGCCGACCATCCACGGCAGCACCACGTCGGCGGACTCAATGAGTTGGTGCAAGTAAGGATCCGCCACGCAATCGCGTTGCAACGTTCGAAAATAGGTCGGCACGCCCAGCAGCACGGCGCAACCGCCGTATTCCGGATCGTCCTTCAGAAAGGCGATCAGTTTCTCCACGCCGATCTGGTGGATGTTGTAGGGACGATCCGGGAAACCGAGCCCCCAAATGGCCACGAGCGGTTTACCGCGGTGGTAAAGGTAGGTTTGATTCGTGCCCTGACGGGTCAGCTTGAGCTGGTCCACGAGTTCCTTCCAATCCGTGATGATGGACGAGCAATCCTCGGCCGGGGCGTTGAGGCCAGACAGGTCATACATGACGGCGATGGCGCGGTGATATTTTTGGGATGCAGCCAGCGCGTGCTCCAAAACCACGCGGCTCTGGCGCCGCCGCGGCTCGGTGCGGGTCGCCTCGAAGAAGCGTTGCACAAACACCCCATCAATGCCGTAGTCCCGCAGCCAGCGAAAATGAACGTCCACCGTGCTCGCATCCCACGAACTGAACACGCGTGCCGGCTGGCCGTTGGACAGCACGAACGGTGTGGGATACGTATCCGGGTATTCGCGGGTGTCCGGCCAGTAATCGATGTGCAGGTGGTTCGTGTCGAACTTGCCGCCGACACCGAAATGAACCCAACCCTCATGGGATCCGTCACCAGCCGCGCGAAACCACCCTTGGTAGCCGCACATCACCCGACCGGCATAACTTGGGAAGGCGGAGCCCGGACTGTGCCGGCTTGCGGCCGCCCCTGCGGTGCCTGCGCATAACAAGGCGATCAGCCACCCGGCAACGTATCGTTTGATGATCATGGGAATGGTTCATTCAGCGCACTTCGGCAACGGCCTCGTCTCTGGATTAACCCCGTTTTCCATGCCTGACGCGCGGCGATTTGGCAAGGCGCACGCGCCGGCAACGGTGGTTTTGCGGGCGCTGCGACGGGCGGTCTGATGCCTTTCCCAACAGGATGCGTGTTGTGAGGCGCCCGTTTTTTCCCAGCTCGGCAAAACTTTTTTGCGCGACTGATGTTGAATGCTAAGTTGGCAGGTCGCCCGCAGGGGCAGGATTCCCCGCGGAATCGTTCTTTAAGTTTTTGCTTTCGCTGTCGGTTTATAGTTCAGGGCCGGTGGCGAAGTTCTACGAAACCTGCGATTGAACTCATCGAAAACTCCCCGGGCTGGTGGGCCACCCTCTGGCAAACCAGCCCGGTTATTTTTTGCGGCCTTCCGGACGCCCTTTAACTACCTCCTCTCCGCCGCGCCAAATCCGTAATTCGTGATGCTATGTAAAATTGTAGTTGACGCAGCATTTATTATGTAATACAAAACATTACATCCCATTCAAAATGTGACGCGATGGCGGCACTGCCTCGGAGGCAGTGGCAGTCTTCGCACTAGCGAAACAATGTCGCAATGACTGGAACCTTTCGCCCAAAGCCAGCATTGGCCGGGCGGATTCAACAACAAACCCAGACCCCATGAAAACCCGAATGAAGCATCTCGCGCTGATGGTCTTGGCCGCGGCCGCCTTTTGCGGCGGAACGGCCCAGATGAATGCCCAAGTCTCCGTCAAGGTTGATTCAACCCTGCCGTGGGCGGGGTTCGTAAATGTGTGGCAAACCGATGGCACCAGTTATGTCTTTGGCAGCGCATGGGGAACAGCTGACCTGCGGGCTGCGTTCATCCCGACGAACAGCCCGTCGGGCTGGCCATTGAACAACGGACTTGTGTTGCAGGCCAACACCGGAACCTACAACACCAACGACGTGTTTTGGAACAATCCGGACGGAACGTGCAACAAGGTGCTGGAGGCCAATTTCTACCGCGATGTGGGCACCGCCTTTGCCGGCCAGACGGTGACGTTTACCGGCACGGTGGTTTCCAACAATTTGCCTGCGCCGTCCGGCGGTGCCGTCACGGGTTGGGAGTGCGTTGCCTTCATCAAGGAGTTCACGTCAACCTACGGTTTTGTGGGCATCACGACCGTGCCGCTGACGCCCGGGTCGTTTACCGTTTCCATGCCCATCGGCGCCGGCCATGTCGCGCAATATGGCTTCTACGTGAAGGGGCCAAATGTCGCGCCGAATTCGGCCGATGCGCTCCGCAGCGTGGGCATTTTGGTCGAGGACGCAGATCCGGCGATTACCAGCCAGCCGAAGGATGTGACGATGACCACCGGCAACACCACAAATCTGAGCGTGACCGCGATTGGCAGCTCAACCTTGAGCTATCAATGGGCGACCAACGGCGTGCCGCTGCTGAACGGGGCGAAGTATTCGGGCGTCAGCACCCCCACGCTGACCATTGCCAACGCGCAGGTGGCTGACAGCGGATCCTATGTGGTCACCGTTTCCGACACGGCCGGCTCGGTCGATTCCCGCGCGGCAGTGGTGAATGTTTTGGATATTCTGATCACCAACAATCCGGTCAGCCAGCGGGTGGAGCAGAACTCGACGGTGGTTTTCAGCGTGGGTGCAACCAGCCCCTCGGCCTTGAGCTACCAGTGGAGTTCGGTAATTGGCGGCGTGACGAATGCGCTGACCGACGGCGCGACGGTTTCGGGCGCGACTTCGTCCGCGCTGACTCTTTCCAACGTGCAGGTGGCCGCCAGCGGCACCTACTTTGTCACGATCTCGACCGGCTCCGGATCGGCGAGCACGGGGGCGTCGCTTGTGGTGAAGTCCTTCACGGATTTCTCCAATTTCCTCGAAAATCCCGGCTTCGAAACGGGAACGGATAATCCGTGGGTGCGGTTTTCGTCGAGTGATCCGAGCTTTGGCCATTTGCAAACCACGGCCGACACCTACTTCGGCGGCGGCAATGTCAATGTTTACGAAGGCACCTACGTCAGCTACACGACCTTCAATGGCGATTACTCCGGCATTTATCAGGACGTGCCGACCCAGCCCGGCCAGATCTTTGCGGCCGACTTCTGGGTTTACAACGCCAGCGGCGATCCGATCCCCGGACCGTCCATGAATGCGTCGAACGAAATCTATCTGGAGATCCAGTTCCGGGCGGGCGACGCCGGCACGCCGCTGCAGCAATTCGTGAGTCCCATTCTGAACTACACCGCTCCCTTGAACACGTGGCTGGATTTGCAGGCGACCAACGCCGGCACTTACGGCTCATTGCCGCCCGGGGTGAACGGCCGTTATCTCATCGCGCCGCCCGGCACCACCAAGGTGCGCTTCCAGCTCACCATGCACGACCTCGGCGGAAGCGTGGGCGCGGGCTCGCTTTACTACGACAGCGCGAAGTTGATGCTGAAGATTCCGGCCACGCTCGGCGCCAGCATGACGGGCACGGATGCGGCATTGTCCTGGAAATCGCAGGGGGCAACCAGCTACCAGGTCCAATACAAGGACACGCTCGACGGCGCCTGGCAGAACCTCGAAGTCGTCCCGGGAACCGGCTCGGTGATCACCAAGTCCTATCCCGCCACGGGCAACCAGCGCTTTTACCGGGTGCTGACGTTGTGACCTCAGTCCGGCGTGCCCTCAAGGCCGGCTGGTCCGGCCTTGAGGAACCCGGCAAACATCCGGGACGTCCCGGCGATACGACAAAGGAAAGTGTTTATGAAGAAAGAAGCCATCCAGCAGACCGATGCGGCCAAATCAGCGCGCGCCGGACTGCGGCCGGGCACCAGGGGTTTTACGCTGATCGAATTGCTGGTGGTGATTGCCATCATCGCCATTCTGGCCGCCATGCTTCTGCCCGCCTTGAGCAAGGCCAAGGCGAAGGCGCAAGGCATCAGCTGCCTGAACAACCTCAAACAATTGCAGTTGGGCTGGCTGCTGTATTCCGGCGACAACGATGACAAGGTCGTCCGCACTGGCGGGCTCGCGGTGCTTGCACTCGACCCGCTGGATCCGCTGGCGCAACCCGGCGGCAGCAAATCCCAGTGGGTGCTGGGCAGCGTGGCCGACACCGAGCCGGCCGCTGCCACCAACGAAATGCTCATCAAAAACGGCCTGCTGTTTCCGTTCATCAACAGCCTCAAAGTTTACAAGTGCCCGGCCGACAAGAAGACCGTTGCCGGCGGCCCGACAGTGCGCAGCATGTCCATGAACGCGTGGATGAATCCCATTCAGGATGAAGGCCAGTTGGACACGGTCAATTACACCGTTTTCCGACGGCAGGCGAACATCCGGAATCCAGCAAATACGTGGGTGACCATCGACGAAAATCCGAACAGCATCAACGACGGCTGGTTTTTGGTGCGACCCAACGTGCCGACCGTCTGGCGCGACGTGCCGGCTGCGTATCACAACAATGCCGGCGGCATGTCATTTGCCGACGGACATGCGGAAATCAAACGTTGGACCGACAACGCGGTCATCTCTCAGGCGGGTTCTTACGCACGCAAGGATCCCAACTCGCGCGATCTGGACTGGCTGATCGAGCGCACCACTGTGCATAATTGAGCGGCGGCCGCCGTCGGCGCCCATTTCCCGAATCCGTGATGAATCTGTTCCGTTTTGCATCTGCTCAAGCGCCGCTCCGGCGGCCTTTGAACCTCCTCCTCTGCGGCGCCGCCGCGCTGTTCTGCGTGGCTGCCACCGCGCAGCCCAAGACCGGCTGGACGCTGGTCTGGTCGGATGAATTCTCCGGCGCGGATGGCAGTTCGCCCGATTCAACCAAGTGGGGTTTTGACACCGGCGGCAGCGGCTGGGGCAACAATGAGCTGGAGTATTACACCACGCGCACCAACAACGCCCGCATCGAGAACGGGCACCTGGTCATCGAGGCGCGGCAGGAGAGCTACGGCGGGCGGGATTACACCTCGGCCCGTTTGCTGACGCGCGGCAAGTGGTCCTGGACCTACGGCCGGATGGAAGCGCGCATCAAGATTCCCCGCGGCCAGGGCATCTGGCCGGCCTTCTGGATGCTGGGCACGAACATCGACTCCGTTGGCTGGCCCACGTGCGGCGAAATCGACATCATGGAGAACATCGGGAAGGAGCCCGGCACCATTCATGGCACGCTCCACGGACCGGGTTATTCCGGTGGCAACGGCATCGGCGGTCCGTCTACGCTGCCGGGCGGTGCGGCATTCGCGGACGACTTCCACCTGTTTGCCATCGAATGGCAGACCAACCACATCCGCTGGCTCGTCGATGGGCAGGAATATTTTTCAGTGTCGCCCGCGAACCTGCCCGGCGGCACGCAATGGGTGTTCAACCGCCCGCAGTTCCTGCTGCTGAACCTGGCCGTGGGCGGCAACTGGCCGGGGAATCCGGACGCCACGACCACGTTTCCGCAGCAGATGGTGGTGGATTACGTGCGGGTTTACGCGCCGACGACGGTGACGAGTTGCACCGGAAATCTGCTGACCAACCCCGGCTTTGAAAGCGGCAATCTGGCGGGCTGGACCGCCTACGGTTCGGGCGGCAACACGTTTGTCGCCCCCACCAACTCGCTGCCCGCACACACCGGCGGCGACGTGTTCAAGGTTTACGGCCAGTTCACGGGCGGCGCCAATTATTCCGGCGTTTACCAGGATGTGCTCGTGACGCCCGGTGCCAATTACATGGCGGACGGCTGGGCGCTGACGCCCAATGGCGACAACCTGGCCGGAGGCAATTTGGCCTGGCTCGAAGTCACCTTCCGGAACGATGCCGACACACTGTTGAGCCTTTATCGTTCGGAGGCACTGGACGCCAGCACCACGCCCGGACTCTGGCAGCATCTGTTGGTGACCAATCAATTCGATCCCGCAACATATGCGCGCGTGGGCGCGGTGAGCGATCTGGTCGCGCCGCCGGGGGCGACGAAGGCGCGCTGTCAAATCGTCTTCCAGCAACCGCTCACCGCGGCCGGCGCGGCTTTGTTTGATGACCTCAACCTGGCCACCCCGGACTCGTCGGAAGCGACCGTCGCCATTCAAGCGGCCCAAAGCGGCCCAAACCTCACCCTTTCGTTCCCGACGCTGTTCGGCCTGAATTATGCCGTGCGTTTCAAACGCGATCTAGGCGATGACACCTGGCTGACGTTGACCAACGTGCCAGGCGACGGCTCCGTGAAAACGGTGGCTGACCTGCTCGGCGACGAGCGCCGTTTCTATCGCGTCGTGCCGTTGTGCAACTGAATATCTACCGCGCTCCGACGGGCGCGCGTGCTCCGGTCCATCTGCAGGCTGGAACGTCCCACTGGTTTGGCGGTAGTCTGACCGCATCAAACAACCACCTGCTGCATTTGTGAAATCCACGCCGGCACGCCTTGCCTCCATCGGTTCCTGGGGGCGATGGGTTTGTTGCCTGCTGGCGGCAGGCCTGGGCGCATTCACGAACGCCCAGACCAATCCCGCCGTTGTGTTGCGCACGGCCGAAGCGGTGCGCCAGCTCAGCCCCGAGCAGGCCGGCCAGCATTTGCCGGTTCGCCTGCGCGGCGTGGTTACATTCAATGACGGCGCCTTGTATTCACGGTTCATCCAGGACGACACGGCGGGCATTTACTTCCAGGATTACGGCGGCATGCCGGACTTGAAGGCGGGCCAGCAGGTGGAACTCGTTGGCGTGACCAGCCCCGGCGAATACGCCCCCGTCGTCGTTCCTTCCGAAATCCGCATCCTGGGCGAGCAAAAATTTCCTGAACCCCAGATGGTTTCCATGGAAGAGCTCGTCAGCGGCAAGGAGGACAGCCAGTTCGTGCATGCGTCCGGCATCGTGCGCGCCGTCCGGTTCGAGGAGGAATCACACAATTATCTGGTCGATCTCGTGACCGGCGGTGAGCGGCTCACCATTTACACCAAAACCCTGCCCGTGCCCGAACCGGAGAACCTCGTGGACAGCGTGGTGCAGGTGAACGGCGTCTGCTCCACCATGTTCAACCGTTCGCGCCAGTTGTTCGGCATCCACCTGCTCGTGCCCCGCGCCAGCGACCTCATCGTTGAACAGGCGGCGCCCGCGAAACCCTTCGACATCGCGGCGCAGTCCATCAGCAGCCTCTTGCAGTTCACCCCGCAGGGCAATTACAGCCATCGCGTCAAGGTGCGGGGAACCGTCATCTACCACGAACCGGGCGTGGCCTTGTTCATTCAGGACGCCAAGGAGGGCCTCTACGCGCAGACGCGGCAACGGACTTTTGTGCAGCCGGGCGACCAGGTGGAAGTGCTCGGCTTTGTGGCCAAGGGCGAATATACGCCGATGTTGCAGGACGCGGTTTACCGCAGGCTGTCGCGCGGCACCCCGCCGCCGGCCGAACCGGTGGATGTGGACGAGGCGCTGAAAGGCACCCACGATTGCCGCCTGGTTTCATTGCGCGGCAGGCTCCTGGACCGCGGCGAGCGCGGCCGGGAACAGTTCCTGGTGATTGAGGCGGGCGGCTTTGTGGTGCATGCCTACTACACCAGCCAGGGCGACACGGGCGAGGAGTTCCGGCAATTGCAGAACGGCAGTGAAGTCGCCGTCACCGGCGTGTGCCTCATCGAACGCGGCAGCAGCTGGCGGGCGGGCGAAGGCTGGCGGGCCAAATCGTTCCGCCTCCTGTTGCGGTCGCCGGCGGACGTGGAACTGTTGCAACGGCCGCCGTGGTGGACCCTGCAGCGGCTGTTGTGGATTGTTGGCATTCTCGCCGTGGTGGTGCTTGGCGCGGTGGCCTGGGTGCTCGTGCTCCGGCGCAAGGTCCAGCAGCAAACCGGCATCATCCGCCAGCAACTGCAAATGGAAGCGACCTTGAAGGAGCGGTATCAGGATTTGTTCGAAAATGCCAATGACATGGTCTTCACGCACGACCTGACCGGACGGCTGACCTCCATCAACAAAATTGGGGAACGACTGCTCCGCCGGCCACGCGCGGAGCTGGTGTCGCTGAACCTGCTCGATCTGGTGGCCGAGGATCAACGCGCCGCGGCGCGAACGTGGCTGGAGCAAATCGTCCGTGGCGAGGAACTGCCGACAGCCGAGTGGGATTTCCTGAACGCCGCGGGCCAGCGCGTCAAACTCGACATCAGCAGTCGGCTCATCGAGCAGGCGGGCAAACCGCGTGAAGTCGAGGGCGTTGCCCGTGACATCACGGAACGGCGGCGGCTCGAACGCGAACTGCTGGAGATCAGCAACCGTGAACAACGCCGCATTGGCCATGACCTCCACGACGGCGTATGCCAGCAGCTCGCAGCCATCGCATTTCTTGTGGACATCTTGGGCGATGATTTGCGGGAACAGGCATTGCCCCAGTCGGCCGAAGCGGAAAAGATTGGCACCTTGATCAATGAAGCCACCGCGCAGGCCCGCAGCGTGGCCCGGGGGCTGTTCCCCGTTCGACTCGAGGAAAACGGCCTGGTTTCGGCGCTGGAAGAACTCGCCGAAAGCGCCGGGAGCCGGTTCAAGATGCGCTGCCAGTTCCTTTGCAACGCGCCGCCGTCGGCGGTGGACAACGAGGTTGCGCTCCATTTATACTACATTGCACAGGAAGCCCTGCTGAATGCCGTCAAACACGGCGGAGCCGAAGAAGTCACCATGTCGCTCCGGCCCCACGCAGACGGATATTTGCTGTCGGTGCGCGACCGCGGAACCGGGTTCCAGATGGCGGGTGCCGGCACGCTGGGCATGGGCATTCGCATCATGCGTTATCGCGCCAAAGTCATCGGAGCCACGCTGGACATCGCCAGTCAGCCCGGACAGGGCACGGAGGTCATCTGCTATTTTCACCTGGCCACGCACGAGCCGGATCCCGAATCAACCCATGGCTGAAGCTACCACTCCCAAGCCGAACCCGGCGGACTCCGCGGCCGCAGCCAAAAGCCGCGTTTACGTCGTCGATGACCACACGATGTTTCGCGAAGGGCTGCGGCAGCTCATTGATCACGAGCCCGGGCTGATGGTGTGCGGCGACGCGGCGGATGCGGCGGGCGCCCTTGCGGGAATCCGGGAAACCAAACCCGACGTCGTGCTGGTGGATATTTCCCTGGCCGGCTCCAGCGGGCTGGATCTAATCAAGGCCATCCGCGCCGAGGACGAAAATCTCCCGTTGCTGGTCGTTTCCATGCATGACGAATCCCTCTACGCCGAACGGGCCTTGCGCGCCGGCGCCATGGGTTACGTGATGAAGCACGAGCCGGCCAAAGTCATGAAGGCCGCGATCTACAAGGTGCTCGGCGGCGACATGTATCTCAGCGAAAAGATGTCCAGCAGCATCATCACCCGCCTGATGCGCGGACAGACGGATGAACCGCCCGCCTCCTCCGTGGAGAAACTCAGCGACCGTGAGCTGGAGGTGTTTCGCATGCTCGGGCAGGGCAAGGGCGTCCGGCAAATTGCCACCGAACTCAACGTTACCGTGCCCACCGTCAATTCCTTCCGCAACCGCATCAAGGAAAAGCTCCAGCTCAAAACCAGCACTGAAGTGATGCTTCACGCCATTCAGTGGTTTCGGGACGAGGCCGGCAAATAACCCAGCCGCGCCCAACTCGCCAATCCGCCGCGAATTAATATAAATTGTTGCAAAACAATTAACGTGTAATACAATCAACTACACGTCGCGCCCGAAAATCCGTTGCCTGCCGCGGTTGGCAGGTAACTTTCTTAACCTGACTTAGGAATCACCATGCTCACCACCTGCCAATCTCAATCCGGATCCCGCGGGCACAAGCCGGTGCCGCTCGCCCGTCGCCCGTCTTCACGCCACCATTTCCGTTCAAGTGTGGGCGCGTTGGGCTTGATGCTCGCCGCCCTCCCGCTTTGTGCCGCAGACCCCAGTGAGGCCAGTCGGCGTGCGGACGAACTGCTGCAACAAATGACGTTGGAGGAAAAAATCGGCCAGATGGTGCAAGCCGATTCGGATGCGCTGAAGGACAAGGGCGATATTGGCAAATATTTCCTCGGTTCCGTGTTGAGCGGCGGCAGTTCCGATCCCGCGGACAACTCGCCGCAAAGCTGGTTGAAACTGGTGGAAACCTGCCAGGCGGAGGCGCTGAAGACGCGGCTCAAGATTCCGCTCCTTTATGGCATAGACGCCGTGCATGGCCACAACAACGTCCAGGGCGCCGTCATTTTTCCGCATAACATCGGCTTGGGAGCCACCCACAACCCCAAACTGGTGGCGCAGGCGGCCCGCGTCACGGCTGAAGAAATGGCCGGAACGGGCATCCGCTGGGCCTTTGCCCCCTGTCTGGCTGTGGCGCAGGATGAGCGTTGGGGCCGGACTTACGAAAGCTTCGGGCAGTCGCCCGACCTGGTTTCGGAACTGGGTGCGGCCGCCGTGCGGGGTTTTCAGGGTTCTGAACTGTCTCCGGGCACTTCTGTTCTGGCGTGTGCCAAGCATTTTGTCGGCGATGGCGGCACGCAGGGCGGCGTGGACCAGGGCAACACCGTCGTGGACGAAGCCACATTGCGCCGCATCCACCTCGCGCCCTATCGCGCGGCCATCAAGGCGGGCGTCGGCTCGGTCATGATTTCCTTCAGCAGTTGGAACGGCGCCAAAATGCATGGCAACCGCCACTTGATCACGGACGTTTTGAAAGGGGAACTGGGCTTCACCGGCTTCACGGTGTCCGATTGGGCTGCCATCGACCAGTTGCCGCATGATTACAAGGGCGACATCGAAGCCTCCATCAACGCCGGTTTGGACATGGTGATGATTCCCAATGGTCCCGGGCAAAAGAACAACTATGTGGAATTCATCGACGACCTCAAGGCGCTGGTCGGCGAACAACGGGTGCCCCAGGCGCGCATTGATGATGCGGTGCGCCGCATTTTGCGTGTCAAATTCGCGATGGGCCTGTTCAACGAACCGGCCGTGGATCCGGCGTTGACGGCCGGCATCGGCTCAGCCGCGCATCGCGACGTGGCCCGCAATTGCGTGCGGGAGTCGCTGGTTCTGCTTAAGAACGAGCGCAACGCGCTGCCGCTCGGCAAAAATATCCGTCGTCTCGCAGTGGTCGGGGCTGCGGCGGATGACCTGGGCGTTCAATGCGGTGGCTGGACGATCAGCTGGCAGGGCAGCACCGGCAACGTCACCCGCGGCACGACGATTTTGCAGGCCGTTCGCCAGTCCGTGGCGCCCGGCGTCACGGTCGATTATTCCCCGGATGGCGCGAATCTCAGCGGAGCCGACGCGGTGG
>DASTWL010000044.1 GCA_035765895.1 Verrucomicrobiia bacterium
TAAAGATGATCAAGAAGCGAGTCGAAGAGAGCAAAGTGGCGGTTCGCAACTGCCGCCGCGATGGTGTCGACCACTTCAAGAAGCTCGAAAAGGACAAGAAGATCTCGGAAGACGACTCGCGGCGCGGCCAGGAGCGTCTCCAGAAGCATATCGACACGGTGATCGCCGAGATTGACCGAATCGGGCAGCGCAAGGAACAGGAAGTCCTCGAAGTATGACCGATCCCGGTAGCCAGCCGCCCGATTGGGTCCCGCCGGCCGATCAACTGCCCCAGCACGTCGCCATCATCATGGATGGCAACGGGCGTTGGGCGAAGCAGCGGCATCTGCCGCGCGTGGAGGGGCACCGGCAGGGTGCGGAATCGGCGCGCGCCATCATTCGCGCGGCGGGCGAGCTGGGCATCAAGTATCTCACGCTCTACGCGTTCTCGACCGAGAACTGGAACCGTCCCAAGGACGAGGTGGATACGCTGATGAAATACCTCGTGCAGTATCTGAAGCGTGAGACGCCCGAATTGAACAAGAGCAATGTCCGGCTCCAGGTCATCGGCCAGATCTGGCGGCTGCCGGAGAACGTGCAGGAGCAGGTTCGCAAATCCATTGCCACGCTGGAAAAGAACAACGGACTGACGCTCATTCTCGCGCTGAGCTACAGCGGGCGCAGCGAACTGTTGGACGCGGTGCGGGCCATCGCCGCCAAGGCCAAGGACGGCAAGCTGGATCCTTCCGAGATCACCGAGCGGGTCATTTCCGAACACCTGCACACGCGCCACTGGCCAGATCCGGACCTGCTGATTCGCACGAGCGGCGAGATGCGCGTGAGCAATTTCCTGCTCTGGCAGATTTCCTACGCGGAGTTTGTCATCACGCCGACCCTCTGGCCCGATTTCCGCAAACCGCAACTCATCGAAGCGCTGGAGGAATACGCCCGGCGCCACCGGCGGTTCGGGGGGATTTGACTAGAAGCACTTCGCGGCTGCCGCAATGTCGGCGGTGATTTGCGCCTTCAATGCATCAAGCGATGCGAACTTCATTTCGGCGCGGAGCTTGGCAATGAATTCCACTTCCAATTCCTGTCCGTAAAGGTCGCCGGCGAAATTCAAGAGATGCACCTCGAAGCGGCGTTCGTGCTTGCCGGTTTTCACCGTGGGACGCGTGCCGAGGTTGAGCGCGGCATGGAAAGTGGCGGCACGGGCGCCCCGCCCGTGAGCTTCTGTTGCATTTGAAACCGAGGGGCTCACGGGCGTCCCGCCCGCGTCACGATAAAACACCCGCGCGGCGTAAACGCCGTCGGGTGGCAGGACGAGGCCGGTCATGTCCAGATTCGCCGTGGGGAAGCCGAGCTGGTGGCCGAGTTGATCGCCGCGCACCACGGGCCCGCTGATGGAGTAAGTGCGGCCCAGCATCTGACTCGCGGCGTCGAAGTCGCCGGCTTGAATCGCGGCGCGGATGCGCGTGCTGCTGACGACTTCGTTGTCGAGCGCGACGGCGGCCATGCCGTGGACCGTGAAGCCAAGTTCAGCGCCGAGCTGGCGGAGCAGGGGGACGTTGCCGCTGCGCTTGTGCCCGAAGACGAAGTCCGCGCCGACGCAGATGCTCTGGAGCTTGCCGAGTTCATTCGCGAGTTTACGGATGAACTCCTCACCGGTTTGTTCGCTGAAGGCACGGGTGAACTCGATGAGCAATGTTGCGTCGGCGCCGAGCGAGGCGATCGCGCGGAGCTTTTGCGGCAGCGGATGGATCAGCGGCGGCACGCGGTCCGGCGCCACGATGACCGCCGGATGCCGGTCAAACGTCACCACGAGGGCGAGGCCGTCGTGCTGGCGCGCATCGGCGATGGTTTGCCGGATGATTTGCTGGTGCCCGAGGTGCACGCCGTCGAAGACGCCGATGGCCAGACAGACTTTGCGTCCGTTGGTCGGGAGATCAGCGGCTTGGCGGATGACTTTCACACGACGACTTTTCCTGCCTCAGGCGGACGCCAGCTTCAAGAACGGAATCACGCGTTTTTCCAACTGCGCCTGGCTCATTTGCAGGATCGATTCGAGCGGCAGCGCATCGGCGACGTCGAACTTGCCGGAGACGGCGCGGCGCAGGGTGGCGAGATGCGCGCCGCAACCGAGTTGCTGGCCGAGTTCATGCGCGACGCTGCGGACGTAGGTGCCCTTGGTGCAGGCCAGCCGGAACTGGCCGAGCGGCTCGGCGTAGCTCGTGAAGCGGAAGTTGTAGATGTGCACGAGGCGCGGCTCACGCTCCACCTCGACGCCCTTGCGCGCCAGTTTGTAGAGCGGCACACCGTCCTTCTTGATGGCCGAAACCATCGGCGGTGTCTGCATGATGTCGCCGATGAACGGCGCGCAGGCTTCATTCAACTGCTCCAGCGTCAACGGCGGCACCGCCTTGGTCGCGGTGATTTCACCGTCGCAATCGTAGCTGTCGGTCGTCTCGCCAAACTTGATGGTGCCTTCGTAAACCTTGTCGTCGGACATCAGGCGTTCGGAGAGTTTCGTGCCGCGGCCCAGCACGATGATGAGCAGGCCGGTGGCGTTTGGGTCGAGCGTGCCGCAGTGGCCGACCTTCTTGATGCCGAACGTGCGGCGGATTTTGTCCACGACGTCATGCGACGTGGGGCCGGCGGGTTTGTCGATGAGCAGCGCGCCGTCGAGCGCGGTGAATTCGTGCATGCGATGAAATTACTTGGCGCGGTTGATCGCCTGTTTGATGGCGGCGATGACGCGACGCTGGACCGAGAGCGGGGAACCGGCAATGCGCGCGCCGGCGGCCGCGGGATGGCCGCCTCCGCCAAACTGTCCCGCGATCTCGTTGACGTTCACCTTGGGAGATTTGGAGCGGAGACTGACGCGCGTGCACTCCGGTTCCATCTCCTCGAACGTGACGGCCACCACCACGGGCTCGATGGCGCGAATATGGTCGATCAACCCCTCCGAATCCGCGGTGTCGGCGCCGGTCCGGGTGAAGTCGCGCTTTCGCAGCCAGAAATAGCCGATGCGGTTGTTGTGCGTGAGGTGGAAATGGGAATAGACGTGCTGCAACAGCTTGGCCCGCGAGACCGGATAGGATTGATAAACCTCGTGGCAGATGTGCGCGAGGTTGGCTCCGCGCGACACCAGTTCTGCGGCGGTGTGGTAGGTGCTCGGGCGCGTGGTCGGATATTGAAACGAACCCGTGTCGGTGGACACGGCCGTGAACAGGCAGTCGGCAATGGGCTTGGTGATCGGCCAGCGGGCGGCTTTCAGGAGGCGGAAAATCAACTCGCCAGTCGAGGGCTCGCGGGCGGAAACCCAGTTCAAGTTCGCGTAACGCGTGTTGCTCTCGTGATGGTCGATGTTGATGAAAAACTTGCGCCGGGCGATGTGCTCGCCCACGGTGCCCAGCCGCTCGAAACTCGCCGCGTCGGTGGCAATGACGCAATCAAACTCCTGTCCCGGTTTGGGCGGCTGGATGACATTGTCCAGATCCAGGAAGCGGTATTTTTGCGGAATGGGATCCTGGTTCCAGCAGGAGACTTTTTTGCCTTCGGCCAGCAGGGCGAGGGTCAGGCCGAGTTGGGAGCCAACACAATCTCCGTCCGGGCGCATGTGGCCGACCACGCAGAAGGTCTGGTGCTCGTGCACGGCGTCCACGATGCGATCGATGATTTTGGGATGGGGCTTCATGCCGGAATCGATTCAAGCGGCGGGCCCGGAGCCAGTGCGCTCGATTTCGTCAATGATTTGCAGCACCCGGTGCGCCTTCTCAATCGTGTCATCCATGATGAACGTGAGGGTGGGGGTGTATTTGAGCACGATGGCCCGGCCAATCTGGCCTTGAATCAGCACGCGTTTTTCCTCGATCCGCTTGAGCGCGCGCTTTTGCTGGTCGGGCTTGCCCAGCAGGCTGATGAAAACCTTGGCGGACCGGAGGTCGCCGGAGGTTTCCACGGCGTTGACGGACACGAGGCCCACGTCGGTGATGGACAGTTCGCGGCGGATAATTTCGCCGATCTCGTGTTTCAACAGTTCGTTGACCCGTTCTATTCTGCGCGAAGCCATGATGCTCTTAACTCCAGCGGGACCGCCGGACGTCCGGTCGCCGGCGGGGTCATCCGGCGCTGACCGGTGACGTCAAAGTTTCTGGGCCACCTTCTCGACCGCGTAGCACTCGATGATGTCGCCTTCCTGAAATTCGCCAAACCCCTCGATGCGGATGCCGCATTCCATGCCGGCGCGGATTTCGTTCACTTCGTCCTGGAAGCGGCGCAGCGACTGCGTAACCCCCTCGTAGATGAGGTCCTTGCGGCGGCGCACGCGCACTTTGCCGCGCACGATCCGCCCGTTGGTGACCATGCAACCGGCCACCGGCACGCCCTTCGAGAGTTCAAACACCTTGCGCACTTCGGCCGTGCCGGTGGTGGTTTCCTTGAGGACCGGCTCGAGCAATCCGGCCATGGCCGCCTTCACCTCGTCCACGAGTTCGTAGATGATGGCGTAAAGCTTGATCTGCACGCCGTGATGCTTCGCCTTGTCATTGACACCGGTGTCAATGCGCGTGTGGAAGCCGAGGATGACCGCCTTGGACGCCGCGGCGAGCGCAACGTCGGATTCCGTGATGGTGCCGACGGCGCTGTGAACGACCTCCAGCGTCACCTTGTCGGATTCGATCTTGGTGATTTCGCTGACGATGGCCTCGACGGAGCCTTGCGTGTCGGCCTTGACGATGACCTTGAGCGCCTTGCTTTGCTGCGCGTCCAGCGTGGCGAACAGGTTTTCCAACGTCACCTTGGCGCGGTTCTCGAGTTCGGCGCTCTTGTTTTCCTGGGCGCGTTTCTCGCCGATTTCGCGGGCGGTCTTTTCGTCTTCAGCAACGACGAATTCGATGCCGGCTTCAGGCACGCCATTCAGGCCGAGGACGCGCACGGCCACGGAGGGGCCGGCCTCCTTGAGCCGTTTGCCTTCTTCGTTGATCAGCGCACGGGCCTTGCCGTAATGCTCGCCGCACAAAATGACGTCGCCGACGTGCAGGGTGCCCTTCCGCACCAGCACCGTTGCTATGGGGCCGCCGGGCTCGAGGCCGGACTCGATGACGTTGCCCTTGGCGCCGCGCGTGGGGTTCGCCTTCAGTTCGAGCAGGTCGGCTTGCAGCACAATCGCGCTGAGCAATTTGTCCACGCCCTGCTTGGTCAGCGCCGAACAATCCACAAAAATGTTGTCACCACCCCAGTCGTCGGGCACCACGCCCTTGTCCTGCAATTGCTGCCGCACTTGCATCGGGTTGGCATTCGGATGGTCGCACTTGTTGACGGCCACAATGATTGGAACCTTGGCGGCCTTGGCGTGGCTCAGCGCTTCGAGCGTTTGTGGCATGACGCCGTCATTCGCTGCGACGACGAGCACCACAATGTCGGTGACGTTCGCGCCGCGCGCGCGCATGGAGCTGAACGCGGCATGGCCCGGGGTGTCGAGGAAGGTGATTTGTTGCAGTTCGCCCTTCTTCTCCGGATGCGGCACGGAAATCGTGTAAGCGCCGATGTGCTGCGTAATGCCGCCGGCTTCGCCCTTGGCGACGTCCGATTTGCGAATGACATCGAGCAGCGTGGTCTTGCCATGGTCCACGTGACCCATGATGGTGACGACGGGCGGCCGGGGTTTGAGATCTTCCGGACGGTCTTCGTCCTCCACCACCTCGACCTTCGGCTGCGGTTTGTGAACCTGACCCTCGCCCTTGGCGCGTTTTTCAACTTCAAACCGCACGCCAAACTTGGCGCACACGCGTTGCGCGACGCCTTCGTCCACCGTCTGATTGACGCTGGCGAACACGCCGAGCTGCATCAATTCAGCGATGACGACAAATGGCTTTTGCTTCAACTGTTCGGCAAGGTCGCGCACCACGATCGGTGGCTTGAGCCGGATGATGGCGGCGTCCTCGGGCAGATCAATGTTGGTGGCTGCCGGGCCACCCGACCGGGTCGGCGGCGCCTTGGCAGCCGGCGCGCCAGTTCCGCGCCCGGCTTGCCCCCCGCGTGGCGGCGTGCCGGGTCGGTTTTGACGGTCATCGCGTTGCGGTGCTCCGGGCCGTCCGGCAGGCCGGCCGGCGCCCCGGTCGGAGGAGCGGGGACCGCTGCGCATGGGCAAATTGATGCGGCCCACCAACTGGCCCACCTTGGGCGGCGGGGGAGTGGCGGGGGCGGCCGGCGCGGGTGGCGCCGCGGGGGCAACCGGCGCCGGAGCAGGCTCCGGAGCGGGCGGCGGTTCCGGGGCTGGAGCCGGGGCGGCCTCGGTTGCGGGCGCCTGCGGTTCGACTGAGGCCGGTTCTGCCGGTTCTGCCGGTGCGGGAGAAGCGGCGGGCGCGGGTTCCGGCTTGGTTTCTGGCGCGGGTTCGTGGCGGATGAGCACCACCGGCGCGGGTTCGGGTTTGGGCGGCTCGGGGGGTGGCGTTTCAACCTTGATTTCGACGGGAACAGGCGGGGCCGGGGGCACCGCGGGCTCGGGCGCCGCGATCTTGGCTTTCAGGGCCGGATGGGACTCGATGATCTGCTGCTCCAGATATTCGGCGGTGATCTTGTCGAGAGAGCTGGAAGGGACTTTGGCGGCGGAAATACCCAGTTCTTTGGCTTTGGTTATTACTTCCTTGTTCTCCAAGCCAAGTTTCTTAGCAATGTCGTAGATGCGAACGGGCATAGTTTCAATATGCTCGCGCCTTGAACTGCCACCCCAGCATTCATAGGCCCGAGCTAAAATTCCAAATGGTCGCCACCGGCGGCATAAATCAGCCGGAGATTTCGGTCTCGCCAACCTTGATCGTGCGGCGGGCGGCCTCTTCGCGCGCAGACTGCAAAATCGCGCCGGCGTGGGCCGCCACTTCCGGGATTTCGGCCAGGTCGCTTTCCTCCGCCTGCAGCAACAGTTCGAGACTGCCAAATCCATGATGCACGAGCACGTCGGCCTGCTCGCGCGTGAGCCCGGGAATCGCGGCCAGCGACTCGACGGCTTCCGCGACTTTCTCTTCAAAGCCTTTCGTCACGACCACTTCGGGTTCGATATCCACCTGCCAGCCGGTCAGCTTGGAGGTGAGACGCGCGTTCTGGCCGCGTTTGCCGATGGCCAGGGAAAGCTGGTCTTCGCTGACGATGATCCGGGCCCGCCGCGTTTCCTCATCAATCTCGAAGGTCTTCAGCTTGGCGGGCGACAATGCGTTCGTGAGGAAGTTGCGAATGTTCGGATCCCAGCGGATGATGTCCACCTTCTCATTGTTCAACTCGCGGACAATGTTTTTCACGCGCTGGCCGCGCAGGCCGACACAGGCGCCGACCGGATCCACTTTTTCATCACGGGTCCAGACCGCGAGTTTGGTGCGGAAGCCCGGTTCGCGGGCGATGCCTTTGATTTCGATGGTGCCATCGTTGATTTCGGACACTTCCAGCTGGAACAGCTTCACCACGAAGCGCGGGTCGGCGCGGGACAAAATGATTTCCGGGCCGTGGGCCGTTTGTTCAACGGCCTTGACGTAGCAGCGGATGCGCTCGCCGATCTGGTATTCTTCCGTCGGGACGCGTTCCCGGTTGGGCAGCAGGGCTTCATACTTGCCGAGATCGACGATGACGTCGGAGCGTTCAAACCGCCGGACCGTGCCGCTGATGATGTCACCCACGCGATCTTTGAATTCCGCGAAAATGAGCGCCTTTTCGGCCTTGCGCAACTGCTGCATGATGGTCTGCTTCGCATACTGCGCCGCAATGCGGCCGAAACCGGTCGGGGTGACTTCGATTTCCAGTTCGTCGCCGATTTTGGCCTCGGGGTTGATGCGACGCGCGTCGAACTGGGAAATTTGGTCGTGCTTGGAAATGACCCGTTCAGCCACGACGAGTTTGGCAAACGCCTTGATGTCACCGGTTTTGGGTTCGATATCAACCCGCAGTTCCCGCGCCGGACCGACGGCCTTCTTGGCAGCAGAAAGGAGGGATTCCTGGACAGCAGCCAGCAAAACATCGCGGCCGATGCCCTTTTCCTTTTCCCAATACTCCAATACTGCAAGAAGATCTGCGTTCATAACTCGTTCTCTCTTCTCCCCGTCTGGGGAACAAAAAAGTCGGCAGATTTTATTCTTCCGACTTGGCGCGCTGGTAAACCAGCAAACTTTACCGTTCTAGCCAAACGCTAAATACAGCGGGGGGGAGCGTCAAGCCTCGTTTTGGCGCGGATGGGTTCAACGACCCGCCGGCAGGAAACGTTTTGCGTTTTTTTTGCGTCAACCTACTTTCGGCGCGTGAACGAACCGCTTGCCCTGTTGCTGTGCGAAAGAGGGTTGATTGCCACGCAGTTGACGCAACGCCTGGAGGCGTTGCGCTACCGCCTGCACGTCGTGGGCAAGCCGCCGGAATTGGTCGCCGCAGCCCTCACGGAAAAAGCCATGATCATTCTGGCAGACGTTGAGAGCAACACGCCGGAGGTGGTGCAGGCCCTGATGCAACTCCGTGCCGATGCCGCCACCGCGCACATTCCCGTGATCGCCTTCGGGCGGGAGATGAATGACCACACGCAAGCCGACCTCGTGGCGCGCGGCGCCACGATGGCCGTCAACGAAGTTGCGATTCTGAGTCATCTTGCCCAACTCCTTGACCGGGCGCTGGAAATCTAGCTGGTTGCCCAGCTGGTTGCGGATTGCCACCGCGTTCAACGAACCGTCGAAACAACATTTGCTGCTCTCTTCGGGTCAAAAGATGGTTAGAATATCAAATGATTGACCACCTATAGGTGAATTTATATTATCATGGCGAAAGTGTGCTTCGCTCCTTTCGTTGATGTCTCACGGCCCAGAAAGCGGTCGGGCGGAAGAGTGCGGAGCGACACGTGGCAGGAAGGAAGGAGATCGTTATGAGCAGTGGCAAAGTGAAGTGGTTCGACAACAAAAAGGGGTTTGGGTTCATTGCGCAGGAGCAGGGCAAGGATGTGTTTGTGCATCACACCTGCATCGCTGGCACGGGCTTCAAGACGCTCAATGAAGGCGATTCGGTGACCTTCGAGCTCGTGGACAGCGAAAAAGGGCCCAAGGCGCTGAATGTGCATCGCGAAGCGGCCTGAGCAGCGCGCTTGACTCCGGTGCCGGGCACGGGCCTGGCATCGGGGCTTTTGCGTGACGCCTCCCGCGCCCGCCGCTAAATTGGCGGCATGGTCGATGCCGTTGTTTCACCCGTCAAAAGCCTTTATGTGCACGTGCCCTTTTGTGCGCATAAATGCGAGTATTGCGCGTTCTATTCCGAGGCATCTTCCGGGGACATTATCAACCGTTACGTTGCCGCGCTGACGCGCGAGCTGGAACTCGTGGCGGACGCCGTGCGGCCGCAGACCGTTTTCTTTGGGGGCGGCACTCCGTCGTTGCTCAATCTGCGCCAATGGGAGCAGATTTTTCGAACCATGGACCGCTTGGGGCTTTTGGGCGCGGCGGAATGGACGGTCGAATGCAACCCGGCCACCGTTTCGGCCGACAAGGCCCGCTTGCTGCGGGAACACGGTGTGAACCGCGTCTCCCTGGGCGTGCAGTCGCTCGACGAAACGCTGCTTGAGCGGTTGGGCCGCATTCATTCGCGGGAGCAGGTATTCAAGTCCTTCGACATCCTGCGCGCGGCAGGCTTCCAAAACCTCAACGTGGATCTGATGTTTGCCATTCCCGGGCAGAGCATGGCAGTCTGGCAGCGCACGCTGGACGAGGCGCTGGCCTTGGAGAGCGAACACCTGTCGTGCTATGAGGTGATCTACGAGCAGGACACACCGCTCTTCGCGCAGTTGCAGGCCGGTGAATTTGACGTGGATGAAGATCTGGCCTGCGACATGTATGAAGCGTTGATTGACCGTGCCGGTGCCGCCGGCGTCGAGCAGTATGAAGTGGCCAATTTTGCCCGCCATCAAAGCGCCACCGCGCCGCTGCCCAAGCCCGATCTGGATGATCCCGCGATTCCGACGTTTGCCTGCCGGCACAATGTGAATTACTGGCGCGGCGGCGATTATCTGGGGCTGGGACCGAGTGCCACCGGCTACGTCAAGGGCTTGCGCACCCGTAACTGGTCCAACACACCGCTTTACTGTGAGCAGTTGGAACGCGGCATCCGCGCCTTCGAATCACGGGAGGAACTGCCGCCCTTGAAGCGGGCCGGGGAAATCGCGGCCTTTGGACTGCGCCTGACCGCCGGCTGGCCGTTTGCGGCCTTCCGGGAAGCCACGGGCCATGAACTTCGCGAGCACTGGGCGCAGGACATGCAAGCCTTGGTGGCGCGCGGCTGGGCGGAAACGAACGATGAACGGTTCCGCCTGAACCGCCTGGGCCTGCGCTTCGCCGACGCGGCGGCGGAAATGTTTCTCCGCTAGGCGGCCGTGGCTTCGGTGTGCACCGGCCGCGCGTGACGTAATTTTTGCGCGGCAATCAAGCCGGCGATGACGCACAGGGCCGCTGCTGCGAGATATGGCGAATGCGGATAAAGCGCGTAGGCGCTCGTCGCGAACAACGGGCCGAAGATGCGGCCCAACGTGCCCGCGCTTTGCGTGACGCCCAGAATCCCGCCCTGTTCTTCCTGCGGTGTGAAGATGGAAATCAACCCCATGGTGGGCGCGCGATTGAGGCCCGACGACATGGCGACGGCCGCGAGCCCGACCAGCAGAACCACGAGGGTGGCGGCGTAGGGAATGATGAGCAGGCTCAAGCCCACCAGCACCAGGCTGCTGGAAATCAGCTTTGGCTCGCCGAAGCGCTTCACCAGCCGTCCGATCATGCCGCCCTGCACCATCGCCGACATGAGTCCGCAGAACGCAAACAGGTAGCCGATGTGCTTTTCGTCGTAATAAAACTTCTGCCGTTTGATTTCCGCCGGATATGCATCTTCCAGCAGGAGACGGTTGAAGTGGCGCAACGAATCCGACCGCAGATTCGCGGTGGTCAGTTTCGCCGTCTCCGGGCGCAGGTTGACCTGCTGCCATGCGGCGACGTCGAACAAGTGTGGCTGCAGCAACAGCGCATTCACGTCATCGAACAATTTGCGGCGGAGTGCCGTCGGGGCGGAGGTTTGCTGCAAATCGGCGAGTGCCTGGGCCGGCATCAGGGAGCGCAGGCGGGCCGAAACCGGGTCCGTGCCCGCGCTGATTTTTTGCGCCAGAGCAGTTGGATTCTTGAAGTCATCGGGATGAAACCCCGGTGACGCGAGCAGCAGCGGGAGGGTGCTTTCAAAACAGGCGAAGCAAAACGTGGCCAGAAAATACAGGCCGATCAAAAAGCCGACGCGCGGCATTTTCAGCGCATGCGCCCATTGGGCCAGTTTCGGCCGGGTCGGAGCGCTGGCCGTGCCCGGGGTGCGGCTTTCCGCGAGGATCATCACGGCGAGGAGGAAATTCGTGATGCAGATGGCCGAAGCCACCCAGCCCGGACCCGCGAGGCCGAATCCGCTCGCGCTGAGCGCGCCAATCACCGGCCCGAGAATGAATCCCAGCCCGAAGGCCATCCCGATCATACCCATGCCGCGGGACCGTTTTTCCGGCGGGGTCACATCCGCGATATACGCCGAGGCCACCGAGATGTTGGCGCCGCAAATGCCCGCAAAGACGCGTGAGGCGAGCAGGACCGCCAGGGCCGCGTGCGGACTCAGGCGTGGTGCCGCAGCCAGAGCGAACAGGGCATACGAAACGGCTGAACCGGCGGTGCTGATCAACAACACGGGTCGCCGTCCGATCTTGTCGGAAAGCCGTCCCCACGCCGGTGCGAAGAAAAATTGCATCACCGAAAACGACGCGATGATGACGCCGATCATGAACCCTTCCGCGCCGAATTTCTCCGCATAACGCGGCAGCAGGGGTAAAACGATGCCGAAACCAATGAGGTCGATGAAGACGGTGAGGAAGATGATGAGCAGGGAAGGTTTCTTCATGGCATCAGCGTTTCCGGAACCGGGCAGGCACAAACAACATCCGCGCAATCTAGGGACGGAGCGGGGCGAGTCAAGGCAGTGGCGGTGCCGGGTTCGAGTCACGCACGTCTTGAACCGGGACATTTTGGCGGGTGGGCGGGCCAGCATCATGCGGAACTGGTCGCGGGCGCGGGATTTGCTTCGAGATGCTCCGACGAGTTATCAAGTTGCGTCCCGGATGCGCTTTATCCAGTATGCGGTTGCATCCGAATTGAAAATTGACCGGAAGTCCTGGAACCAACGCGGCCAGAATCGCAACCGAACACTGTGAACCAAAAATGGCACAAGCCAAAGATCGTCAAGCCAAGGACAGTAGAGCCCGAATTCTACTGGTGGATGACCACGCCGTTGTCCGTTACGGTATCGCGCAACTCATCAATCGGCAGAACGACCTTGTTGTATGCGGTGAAGAAGAAGACGCCTCGCGCGCCATGAGCGCCATCGGGACGTTGAAGCCCAACCTGGTCATCGCCGACATTTCGTTGAAGGACAGCAGCGGCCTCGAATTGATGCGCAACATCAAGGCGCAGCATCCGGGCCTGCCCGTGCTCGTGGTGAGCGTCCATGATGAATCCATTTACGCCGAGATTGCCTTTCGCGCCGGGGCGCTCGGTTACCTGATGAAACAAGAGGCGGTGGACAAGATCCTGACCGCCATCCGCCGTGTCCTGGCCGGTTCGATTTACGTCAGCGACGTGCAGGCGGCCCGCATGCTGCAGCAACAGGTGCGCGGCCAGAACACCATCCAGGAATCGCCGGTGAAGAGCCTCAGCGACCGGGAACTGGAGGTGTTCCAACTTATCGGCCAGTGGAAGAAAACGAAGGATATCGCTTCGCAACTGCACCTCAGCATCAAGACGATTGAATACTACCGCGAGCAGATCAAAAAGAAGCTCAACCTGAAGAGTGCCGCAGAATTGACCCACTACGCCACTTCGTGGGTGCAGCGCGAAGCCACGCGTTAGCATTTATTTCAAATTCTTCTTCAGCCGGCCGATCTAGGCCGGCTTTTTTGTTTACCGGGCCCAAATCCGTTTCAATCCCTCCGCGAATCCCGGGGTTGTCCCGGGCTGGTGTTTCGTCGTGGACCGGGGGATGGGTCACTGTCCTGCCCTGATTGTGCATATTCCCCGCGGAATTAACCTGCTGTTAACGACATGAAGCAATTCTGTGTTATGAATGCAAACCGCACCCTGGGCACCTGCCTCGCGGCCGGGCTGTTGGTTTTCTCCACGCTCGCCGCCCGCGCCGTGTCCTACTCCTTGCAAGGACAGTCGCGCGGCAGCACCACATGGACCACCAGCAATTTGCAGAATTGGCGCGAACTTGATTACATTCCCTGCCGGCTCTTGATATCTGGTTCTGCAGTCAACAACCAAAGCGTAACGATTACTTTTCCGCACCTCACCGGCACCACACCGGGTTTTCAGGATCTCCGCAATTTTTCGACTTCGACGAATGTGACCTTCGTTTCCGGTCCGACGTTGTCGGCTCCTGAGGGGCAGGATTGGTCCTATACATTTGTCATCAACTATGCCGGCGGGACGGGCTTCGTCAGCTTCGATGCCCGGCTGGCGGCCGGCGCCCACTTGAACACGGGCAGTTCACTCATGCTCAGTGGCTCCCCAAACTCGATGGGGAACCTGCAAGTTCATAAACCGGCACCCGGGCCTGGCGCACCAAACCTTGCCTTGACCAAGATCGGTCCGGCCACGGCGGCGGCCGGCGACATCATCACTTACACCTTGACCTATACCAACACGGCGACGACCACGAACATCGCGGTGGGTTCGCAAATCAGCGATGTTCTGCCTCCGCAGCTCGTCCCCGTGATTGCGTCACTCAATGGGGGTGAAGTCGCCGGGAACACGGTGTTTTGGGATGTGGGCGATGTCGGTCCAGGGATGGGCGGTGTGGTGACGTTCCAGGCGCAGATTTCGACCAACATTTCATTTGGGCAGGCCATCACCAATTACGCCCAGGTGTTGAGTTCGGAAGATGATGCCTCTTACATGGACAACTCCTCCCGCTGGGTGACAGTGTTGAGCATTAACCGCCCGCCCGTGGCCGGCGACGATGCCTATTCCGTGCCGGAGGATGGTTCGCTCGCCGTGTCCGCGCCCGGCGTGTTGGCGAATGACACGGACGCGGATGGCAATCAACTTTCCGCCACCCTCGTTACCGGCCCCAGTCATGGAACGCTTGCCTTCAATGCCGACGGAAGCTTCACCTACTTGCCAGAGACCAATTACAACGGCCCGGACAGCTTTGCTTACAAGGCCACTGATGGCTTAGCCGACAGCGCCGTGGCGACCGTGAGCATCACGGTGACGCCGGTGAATGACGCACCGGTGGCGGACAACCAGAGTGTGACGACGCCGGAAGACACGGCGAAGGCGATCACGTTGAGTGGTTCCGATCTGGACGGCGACAGTCTGAGCTTCACGGTGTCGACGCAGCCGGCGCACGGCACCTTGAGCGGCACCGCTCCGAATCTGACCTACACCCCGGCGGCGAACTACAACGGTCCGGACAGCTTCACGTTCCTGGCGAACGACGGGCAGACGAACAGCGCCGTGGCGACCGTGAGCATCACGGTGACGCCGGTGAATGATCCGCCGAACACCAACAATTGGGCGGGCGGGGACTACACCATCAACGAAGATTCTGTGTTGACGGTGGCCGCGCCGGGCGTTCTGGCCGGGGTGGTGGATGGGGACGCGGACAATTTGAGCGCGGCGGTGGCGACTTCGGTTGTGCACGGAAGCCTGAGTTTGAATCCGAATGGGTCGTTCACGTATCAGCCGGCGACGAATTACAATGGCGCGGACAGCTTTACATTCACGATTTCCGACGGCCAGACCAACGTGGGGCCGTTGACCGTCAACATCACGGTGGTGCCGGTGAATGACGCCCCGTCGTTTGTGAAGGGCGCAGATCGACTTCTGCCGGAAAACGCGCCGGCCCAAAGCATCGCGGGCTGGGCCTCTAACATCAGCGCCGGTCCGGCCAATGAAGCGGATCAGGTGGTGACTTTCCAGGTGAGCAGCGACAACCAGGCGTTGTTTGCGGTGCAACCCGCCCTAAGCGCCAATGGCACGCTGACCTTCACGCCGGCGGCTGGTGCTTTCGGCACCGCGAACGTGTCGGTGGTGGCGCGTGACAATGGCGGCACTGCGAACGGCGGTGTGGACACTTCGGCGCCGCAGACGTTTGCCATCACTCTCAACGCGCCGCCCACGGTGAGCATCACGAGCCCCACGAATGGTGCCACGTTTATTGGTCCCGTGGACTTCACGCTGCTGGCCAACGCGGCCGATGCGGATGGCACGGTGGCCCAGGTGGAATTGTTCGTCGGCACCAACCGCGTCGCGCAAATCACCAACGGCGGGCCGTATTTCACGGTGCTGACCAACGTGCCGCCGGGCACCTACCAGTTGAGCGCGCGGGCCACGGACGACCGGGGGGCGGTGGGCGTCTCGACCACGAACAGGGTGACAGTGCTGGAGCATCCGCCGATCGTGACCGTGGCGGGGATTCATTTGAATCCGCGCACGAGCCTGTATGAGCAAACCATCCGGGTGCTCAACCCAACCTACAATGCCTATCCGGCGGTGCGGGTGTTCGTCGGCAATCTCGCGCCCGAAGTGCGGTTGTTCAACATCTCAGGCGTGCTGAACGGCGTGCCTTACGTGCAGTCGAATTTCCCCGTGCCGGCGGGCGGTTACGTGGACATCATCGTGCAGTATTATTCCACGGGCGGCGTGCTGCCGAACCCCACGTTGTTTGCGGAGATCGTGCCGGTGGAGGAAGGCGGCGGGGCGGTGGCTGTGGGCGGTGTGGCGCAGCCCATCCGCACCGGAAAGATGCTGCCCAACGGCACCTTTCAACTGGAATTCGGCACCCAGTCAAATCGGGTCTATGCCGTGCAATACAGCAGCGACCTGAAGACGTGGGGCACCACGCCAAACGCCGTCGCCGGCAACGGCTCGTGGTATGTCTGGATTGACAATGGCCAGCCCAACACGCCCAGTCTGCCCAAGGATGCCAAAGCGCGCTTCTACCGGGTTCTGTTGATGCCGTAATCATGCTGCGGATTCACCCGAGAATGCTTTCCATGAAACGTCGCCTTCAACCTCATTACCTCGTGCTCGCCACCGCGGTGGGCGCTGCGTCGGCGTTCGCCCAGGCGGACGGACTGGATGGCAGCGCGCTCGCGGCCAGCCTGCAAAAAACCGCCACGGCCAGGCCCAACCGGGTCCGCGTCAGCTACCGCGCTGGATTCAACGTGGGCGTCAAATTTGAAAACCTCGGTGGCATCACGCCGCCATCCGGCGCCAATCCGGGGCCGGCCACCGGTTACCAGGAAAACCGCACTTACGAGGACGGCTACAATTATCTGGACGACAACAACAACTCCTACGGCGATCTGCACGCCACGCGGAACTGGGGTTACACCAGCGCGAGCCAGATCACCGATACGGCGGACAGCCGGTTCGTCGCCATGCACGTGACCTCGGCCCCGGCCACGGGCGCGACGGGCAGCCGCGATGACGACCCGCTGCACGGCTTTGAAATCAATTACGCCCGCGAGTTGCAGGATCACGGCAGTTGGAAATGGGGCGTCGAAGCCGCCTTTGGCTTCACCTCGCTCGACGTGACGGATGCCCGCCCGGTGAGTGGCAGTGTCAACCGGATCACCGACTTGTTTGAAGTGCCGCTCGACGAGGGCACGGGGGACCGCTATGTGCCGCCGGCCCCTTACGCGGGGTCGGATTCACCGGGGCCGTTGCTGGGCAGCGATCCCAATCGCACAGTGGAAACACTGGCCGGTGCGGCCACCATCAGTGGCCGGCGGCAGTTCGAGGCCAATCTGTTCGGCTTCAAAGTCGGCCCCTATGTGGAAATCCCCGTCAGCTCACGGTTGTCGGTGAACGTCAGCGGCGGTCTGGCACTGGTCTATGTTTCCAGTGACCTGACGTTTGGGGATGAAACCGTCACAACCGACCCGTCCATCAATCTGACCCAGATCCATCCCGGCAGTTCCAGCTCGAAGTCCGACCTGCTGCCGGGCGGTTATGTGGCGGCCAATCTGGCATGGACGGTGGACGAGAACTGGACCATATTTGGCGGCATGCAATTCCAGGGCGCGGGCAAATACACCCACCGCGATGCCGGCAGCCAGCGTGCCGCGGTGTTGGACCTGGGCCAAACGGTGTTTGGTGTCATTGGAGTCGGTTATTCATTCTGAGGAGAAGCCCGTCATGAACAAAGCAAAGTCGCGGATCAAGGTATTGCTCGTGGACGACCATCCGGTCGTGCGGCGTGGGTTGGCTGCCTGCTTGAGCCGGCAGGAACAAATCGAGCTGGTGGGTGAAGCCGCCGACGGTCGGGAGGCGCTGGAAAAAGCCCGCGCCCTTCAGCCCGACGTGGTGGTTACCGATGTGGAAATGCCCGTGATGAACGGGGCCGACCTCACCGTGGCGCTGGCGCGCGACGTGCCCGCCGCCCGCGTGCTCGTGCTCTCCATCTACCGCGCGCCCGGCCACGTGCTGCGCATGGTGCAGGCGGGCGCGGCCGGCTACATGTTCAAGGAATCGCCCGTGGAAGAACTCGTGCGCGGCATCGAACAGGTGGCCAAGGGCGAGCCGTTCTTCAGCGAAAACGTGGCGCAGATCGCCTTGAACCAGGTCGTGCGCGGCCAGATGTCCGGCGAACAATCACTCACGGTGCGCGAACGGGAGGTGCTCATCCGGATTGCCGAGGGCCTGAGCAACAAGGAAATCGCCGACGTGCTGGGCCTCGGTGTGCGCACCGTGGAAACGCACCGCGAACGTGCGATGCGCAAGCTGAACATCCACAGCGTGGCGGGGCTGACCAAGTATGCCCTGGCCCAGGGCTGGGTGACGTTGAACGACGGCATGAAGCTGGGCGTATAGGAATTTGCTGGCTGGAGGAACCGGGGAGCAATCCCCTGACGGCGCGCCTGCGGGCGCGCCGTTTGCGTTGTGGGCCGGCCGGCGTCATTTACGGGCTGGCAGCTTTCCGGGACGTGGATTCCAGTTTGATCCGGGTGGCATTCACGTCCAGCAGCGGACCCAGTTCATACACGTTGGTGTAGCCGTAGGTGTAAAGCGCCACATAGGTCGAGAGATTGAGCGAGGCCGCCGGGCTTTTGGTCGCGAACGCCCGCGGCGCATTGAGGAAGTTGTTGTTGCAGTAAATGAGAATGCGCCGTCCCTTGTCGGGAATGAGCCGGGCCAGGCTGTTGACGTTGATGTCGGGGAAACTCAGGTTCACCGCGCCCTTGACGTGCAGCAACTCAAACATCGCGTGACTGCGTGCGTCGAGCACCAGCGTGTCCGGTTCCCGGCTCATCCGGATGAATTCCGCCTCCGAAACGCGCCGGCTTTCGCGATGTTGCGCCGCCTCATGTGCGAGCTTCAAAAAGCCGGGCATGTCGATGTTCGTGTTGACGACGGAATTTTGTGCGGAGAGCAGCAGCGGCGCGCTGAACAGCAGGGCGAGCAGGGGCGTTTTCATGCTCCTTGGACGGAAGCCGGCGGGATTTGCTCCCACCTCAAAGAATCACCGGCTTTGGTGGACTGTGAAGAAACTGTGACCAACGCCCAATAATTCAGGTTTGCCCGCGAACCGGTTTTGGCGTTTCGTTGACGATGCAGGATCGAGCAAGGTTTAACTCAGTGTGATGCTGGAGTCCAAATCCAGCCAAGCCTCGACTGGCAACTGAGAGCAAACTTGGTGGCTTCCAAAACCACCCTCGATCCTGCACCGTTTTACGGGAGGATCATGATCCCAATTGCAGCATACAGCAATTGGAAGTTATTAAGGTTGTTCACCAAGAGGAAAGCTTTCCTCAAATGCAGATTGCAACCCAGTTGCCGTTTTCACCTAAGACTCGTTTCTGAAAGATTGTGGATAGTTGGTCAATTCTAAGGTGAAAACTTCGACTCGCTTTGTGGTCGTGTTTTAAGTTTCGTTGTCGCGTGATTGATTCAGTTGCTGATCAAGGCGGCCCCGCCGTTGACTTGAAGCGTGCCCGTCGCCGCAAGCAGGCGGCGTTGGATCCGGCCAAGCTGGACCGCCTGCCGCCCCATGCCATCGAGGCGGAGCAGGGCGTGCTGGGATGCTTGTTATGGTCGCCCAACGACTGCATGGGCGAGTGTATCACCAAGTTCAAGGGTGATTCCGAGGTGTTCTACGACCTCCGGCATCAGACCATCTACGACGCCATCCAGGCGATGTATGACAAGCGCGAGGCGGTGGATTTGATCACGCTGCAACAGCGCCTGAAGGACAAGCAGATGCTCGAGCAGGTGGGCGGCCTGGCTTACTTGTCATCGTTGCAGGACACGGTGCCGTCCGCGGCCAACCTGAGTTACTACCTCGACATCGTGCTCGAAAAGGCGGTGCTGCGGAAGATGATCCGCACCTGCACGGACATCGTGGCCCGCGCCTACGAAAACGAGGGCGAGGTGGACACGTTGATGGATGAGGTGGAGCGTGACGTGCTGCGCATCAGCGAATCGCGCATTCAGGGGGCCACCAGTTCGATGAAGGAGCTGGTCAAGAAGGCCATCACGACAATTGAGGATTTTCACCAACGGCAGGGGATGTTGACGGGCATTTCCACGGGCTTTGCCGACTTCGACAAGATGACCAGCGGCCTGCACGGGGGCGAGATGGTCGTCATTGCCGCGCGGCCTTCGATGGGCAAAACCTCGCTGGCCATGAACATCGTGGAGCATGTGGTGCTCGAGGAACGGCTGCCCGTCGGCGTGTTCAGCCTGGAAATGACCGCGGAATCGCTGGTGCTGCGCATGTTGTGCTCCCGGTCCCGCGTCAATCTGCGCAACGTGCGCGAGGGCTTCCTGGCCGAGCGGGATTTCCCGAAGCTTACCGGGGCCGCCGGCAAGATGGCGAGCGCGCCGCTGTTTATTGACGATTCGGCCGGCCTTTCCATCCTGCAAATGCGGGCGAAGGCGCGCCGCATGCACCAGCAGCACGGCATCAAACTTTTGGTCATTGACTACCTCCAGTTGCTTCACTCTACTGCGGCGCGAGCAAAGGAAAGCCGGCAGCAGGAAATTGCGGACATCTCGGGTGGCATCAAAGCCTTGGCGAAGGAACTCAACGTTCCCGTCATTGTGCTGGCCCAGTTGAACCGGGAATTGGAAAAGGACAAAAGCCGCAAGCCCCGGCTGTCGGATTTGCGCGAATCCGGTTCCATTGAACAGGATGCCGATCTGGTGGGGTTGCTTTACAAGCCCAGCGTGGACGATGAAGAAGGCGGCGGCAGCGGAGATCAAGACTCACGCCCCGTCAACCTCCTCATCGCCAAGCAACGCAACGGTCCGACCGGCGACGTTAACCTGACGTTCCTCAACTCGATTACACGTTTTGAAAGTGCCGCAAAAGTCAGCGAAGAAGATGTGCCGGGTTGAGCAACCGGCGGTGTCCGCCTGCCGCTGGCTCATTGCGCTGTTGGGGTTGCTGTTCTTCACCGCCGCGGCCCTTGCCCAGCTTGACCCCGTCAAGGTGGCCAGCATCGAAATCAAGCCCGTCGGCCCGGCCACCGTCAGCGACGAGTTGATTCGCGCCAACATCCGCGTCAAGGTCGGCGATCCTTACATCCGCCTCAACGTGGATGATGACATTAAGAACCTCTACGCCACCGGCCTTTTCTATAACATCCGCGTGGCCGAGGAAAACACCGCCGACGGCGTGGCGCTGACTTACCTTGTGCAGGCCAAGCCGCGGCTCACCGATATCCGCTTTCAGGGCAACCACAAGTATGACGACGCCAAGCTGAAGAAGAAAATCACCTCGCGGGTGGGCGACCCGCTGGATGAGCGGAAGCTGTTCACCGACAGCCAGGACATCCAGAAGATGTATGAAAAGGCCGGCTACCCCGGCACCGAGGTGAAATACGTCCTGAACATCGAGGAGGCCGCCGGCCGCGGCACCGTGACGTTTGACATCAAGGAAAGTCCGAAGGTCAAAATCCGCGAGGTGGATTTCGTGGGGGCGACGGCCTTTCCGCAAGGCAAACTGCGCAAGGTGATCAAGACCCGCAAACGCTGGTTCCTCTCGTGGATCACCGGCAGCGGCGTTTACAAAGCCGACCAGTTTGATGAGGACCGGGACCGGCTGACGCAGTTTTATCGCCAGCACGGCTACCTCGACTTTGAAATCAAGGACGTGCAACTGGAACGGCCAACGCCGCGGACGATGGTCGTCAAGATCAGCGTTTACGAGGGCACGCCCTACAAGGTGGGCGCGGTGACGTTTCAGGGCGCGCCGATGTTTCCCACCAACAGCGTGGACAAAATGCTCCTCAAGCCCGGGGCTGTCTTCAATCCCGACAATCTCGGCAAGGACATCCAGCGCGTCGAGGATTTCTACGGCGCGAAGGGTTACATCGACGTGAACAGCTCGTCCGGCAACCTGCGCGTGGCAAAAATCCCCAACACCGAAAAGGGGACAATGGACCTGCGCTACAACGTGGACGAGGGGCAGAAGTCTTACATTGAGAAGATTGAAATCCGCGGCAACACCAAGACCAAGGATCGCGTGATCCGGCGCGAACTGGCGGTGGCGCCCGGCGAAGTGTTCGACATGGTGCGCGTAAACATCAGCAAGCAGCGCCTGGAGAACCTGCAATACTTCGACAAGGTGGACACGCGACCGGAGCCCACCGACATCCCGAATCGCAAAAACCTCGTCATCGGCGTCGAGGAAAAGAACACGGGCAATCTGTCTGTGGGGGCCGGGTTTAGTTCGGTGGATTCCATCGTCGGCTTTGCGGAATTCAGCCAGGGCAATTTTGACATTGCGAATCCGCCGCTGTTTACGGGCGCGGGCCAGAAATTCCGGCTGCGCGTCCAGTTGGGCACGCAGCGGCAGGATTACTTGATGTCGTTCGTCGAACCTTGGTTCCTGGGCCGCAAATTGTCGTTGGGCGTGGATCTTTACCGCCGCGAGCTGAACTATCAAAGCTTGGAGAGCCTTTACGATGAGGAACGGACGGGCACGCGGCTCAGCCTGACGCGGGCGTTGGGCAGCGACTTTCTCATTGGCAGCCTGAGCTACACCATTGAAGACGCGGGCATCGTCAACGTATCCACCAATGCCCCGGCGTCGATCACTTCCGAGTCGGGCCATTCCCTGTTGTCGAAAGTGGGCCTGTCGCTGGCGTATGACACACGCAACAACACCATGCTGCCGGACCGGGGCCAGCGCACGGAGCTTTCGACTGAATTCACCGGCGGGCCGTTCGGTGGCGACAAGGAGTTTTACAAGCTGGAAGTCAAGAGCGCGTGGTATTTCAAGGGGCTCTTCACCGGTCACGTGCTGGAATTATTCGGCCGTGCCGGCGTGGCGGACAGCCTCAAGGGCAACGAAGACGTGCCGTTCTACGAACGCTATTACTTGGGCGGCCTCTATTCCCTGCGCGGTTACCGGTATCGCGAAATCGGCCCGCGCGAGCAGTTGCTCGACGGCAGCAGCAGCGAGCCCATCGGCGGTGACACCTACTGGTTCGCCTCGGCTGAATACAGCATTCCCATCATTGAACGTTTGCGCTTCGCGGTGTTCTATGACATCGGCATGGTTTATCCCGGCTCATTCAGTCTTTCGCCCGATCCGTCGCGCGGCCCCGGTTTTGACACCGGCAGCTACGCGGACAACTGGGGCATTGGCCTGCGCCTGAACCTGCCCATCGGTCCGCTCCGGCTGGACTACGGCATCCCCATCACCTCGCCGCCGGGCGTCAGCTCCAGCGGGCGCTTTCAGTTTGGAGTCGGCTACACCCGCGAATTTTGATTCCCTTTCCGTATGAAACGAACAGTGAAGATCATTGCGTTAACCTGTGCTGTGGGATTGCTGCTGGCGGCTGCTCCGGCGTATGCGGACGGCCAGATTGCCACGGTGGACCTGAAGAAACTTTTTGATGGTTACTGGAAGACCAAGCAGGCCGATGCGGCGCTGAAGGCGCGGGGAGCTGACTTGGAAAAGGAGTTCAAGGGCATGATGGCCGATTACGACAAGGCCACGGATGCCTACAAGGCGCTGATGGCGGCCTCCACAGACCAGGCCATGTCCGAAGCCGAACGGGACAAGAAAAAGCACGAGGCAGAGGACAAGCTGCGGGATCTGAACGACCAGAAGGAGAACATGGCCAAGTTCAAAGCCCAGGCCAACTCGACCATCGACGAACAGCGGCGCCGGATGCGCGACAACATTCTGGCCGAAATCCGCAAGGCGGTGGATAGCAAGTCCAAGTCGGCGGGCTACTCCCTGGTGATTGACGTTGCCGCGGAAACCGTCAACAACACGCCGGTGGTCCTGTTCAACAAGGGAGACAACGACATCACCGACGGGATTCTCTCCCAGCTCAATGCCAGCGCACCGCCGGAGGCCAGCAAGCCGGCGGACGACGCGGCTGCGCCCAAAAAATAGGCGGGCTTTTTCAGCTTCGGCCCTTGCGGCCAGCCTCAGCCAGAGCGTCAGCTCTGGCTGAGTCGTTTTACGGGCTTCTCGTAAAACAGCTCATGCGCCTCGGCGAGGACGTCTGGAATGCGCGTTGCGAATGGGCTGTTCTGCAAACAGGCGGTTAGATTCGTTTCGCGCACGCGTGCCGCATTTTCGCCCGGAAACCAATGATCCGCCTGGCCCAGCAGGTTGTAGCGCATTTTTGCCCAGTTCACGATGCCGATGGATTTGGCGTAGGTCCACAGGCGGATGATTTCAAGGACGTTGATCTGGTTGGGCACCACATCATGATTGGGAATGCCCTTGAACCAGCTGGCGCACCAGTCCCGGCCCAGTTGCCTCTCCATTTCCGCGCGCAAGCGCGCTTCGATGGGGGCGATGACTTCCGCGGCCCGCTCATAATGTTCGAGCGCGCGGATGTGTTCGTCGAAATCGCCCGGCCGTGCCGCGCCAATGCTGAGCGTGTGCACCTCCGGTCGTGCCAGGCAGTAGAGGTCGTTGAACTGCATGGGGGACAGCGGCGCGCACAGCTCGACCAGTTTGGCCGGCGGTTCATACAGTTTGCCCCCCTTGTCGTTTGGGCTGATGATGAACACGCCCATGTCGCGGGCCCGGGCGGCTTGCACCGCCGGCCAGTTCAGGTCGTTCACGAAATACCAGTGCAGGTTCACGTAATCGAACTCGTCGGACTCGACCGCGGCCAGGATCACGTCCGTATTGGCGTGCGTCGAAAACCCGATGAACCGGGCCCGGCCTTCGCGCTGAATCTGCCGGGCCATGTCCAGGCAGCCGCCCTTTTTCAACGACCAGTCCAGCAGTTCGCGGTTGTTGATGCCGTGCAACGACAACAAATCGACATGCTCCACGCGGAGGTAGGCGAGGGATTGATTGAATGTTTCGTAAAAGTCCCGGGCGTTGGCCTGCGGTGCAACCTTGGTCTGAAGAATGAGCTTTTCACGCGGCAGGCGGGGCAGAATCCGACCCAGCTGCATTTCCGAAGTGCCGTAGCCACGGGCCGTTTCAATGTGATTGATGCCCAGCTCCAGCGCGCGTTCCACGGTGGCCTCCAGATTGGCCTGGTTGTCCGCCGGGATGTCCGCCGGCGAAACATCCTGCCATTTGAACTGGTAACGCATTCCGCCACACGTCAACACCGGCATGGCCAGTCCGGTCCTTCCAAAACGGCGATAATTCATGGCCGGCAATATGCACAAGTTGGCGCGCCGGGCAAATCCGGGACACCAAATTTGCACGGAGCGCGCCCTGGCCGGGTGTGTTTCCTCAATCACTCTCAGGCGCGCCGGCTTGAAAGTGGCGTTGACACCCCCATGGCTGCGGACTACGCTCCCACCGGTTTTCAACAATTCAGCACACCATGTTGATTCGCATTAGTCTAATTGTCGCCATCGTGGCCGGTTTGGCCGTTGCGGTCGTCAATTTCGTCCAGGTTAAAGAGGTCATCACCACCACACGTGAGACGCTCAACACCACCAGCAATCAACTGGTCACCACCACGGCGAATCTCCGGACCACCACCAAGGAGCGCGATGGTCTCAAGTCCGAGCTGGCCGTGACCAAGGACAAGCTCAAGACCACCGAAGAAGCGCGTGACACGGCCTTGGCCGACGCGGAGACGAATCGCAAGAAGGCGGTGGACTTGACTGCCCGGCTCGATAAAACCACGAAGGAACGCGATGATGCGCAGGCGAATTTGGCGCAGTGGAAAGTTTTGGGAATTCCCGTGGACCAGATCAAGGTCATGATCGCTGAATTGAACCAGACCAAGGAAGCGGTTGAAGTCGCCAAGGAGGAAAACAAAATCCTCTCGACCAAGGTCAAGAACCTCGAAAACGATCTCGCCTACTACCGCGATCCCGATTATCGCGTCCATCTGCCCGAAGGCTTGAAGGGCAAGGTGCTGGTTTCCGATCCCAAGTGGGACTTCGTGGTGCTGAACATCGGTCAGGATCAGGGCGTGCTGGATCGGGGTGAGCTGCTCATCAACCGCGACGGCAAACTGGTTGCCAAGGTGCGTGTGCTGCGCGTGGAAAAGGACCGTTGTATCGCCAACCTGGTTCCGGGCTGGAAACTGGGCGAGGTCATAGAGGGCGATTCCGCGATTCCGGCCTTCTAAGTTCAATTCATGCCCATGCGCCTGCTTTCTCTGCTGCTGCTTCTGGCCTCCCTCGCTTTGCTGGCGGGTTGCGCCAGCACGGAATCGGACAATGTTTCAACCCGCCCCTGGAATTCGCCGATGGGCTGGGAAAACGGTCTGCCCTCCGGGATCAACGAAGGCCGCTGAGCCGGCCTCTACTTCGCCACTTCGACGCACCGGGTTTCACGGATGACCGTGATTTTGATCTGCCCCGGGTATTGCAGTTCACTTTCAATTTTTTGTGCAATGCTGCGGGCCAGGGCGAAGGCCTGTTCGTCGGTGGCCTGGTCGGGATGCACAAACACGCGCAGTTCCCGTCCGGCCTGCACGGCGTAACATTTGTCCACGCCAGGAAAGGACAGGCCGATGCGCTCCAAATCTTCCACGCGCTTCAGGTAGGTTGCCATGTTCTCCGAACGCGCCCCGGGCCGCGAGGCGCTGATGGCATCTGCGGCGCTGACCAAAATGCCCAGCGGCCCGACGGGCTCGACATCGTTGTGATGTGAGGCAATGCCGTTGACGACGGCGTCGGATTCGCCAAAGCGTTTGACGAAGTCGGCGCCGACGACGGCGTGCGGCCCCTCCACCTCATGATTCAACGCCTTGCCGATGTCGTGCAACAGGCCGGCCCGACGGGCTTGATTCACGTCCACGCCGAGTTCCGCCGCCATCAGGCCCATCAACTGCGCGACCTCGACGGAGTGATCGAGAATATTCTGCGAGTAGCTGCGTCGGAAATGCAGCCGGCCAAGCAGCTTCACAATCTCGGGGTGCAGCGGCGGCAGGCCGGCTTTGACGACGGCTTCCTCGCCCAAGCGGACGATGGATTCCTCCATTTCCTGGCTGACCTTGGCGACGACTTCCTCGATGCGCGTCGGGTGGATGCGCCCGTCCTGGATGAGCCGCAGCATGGCTTCCTTGGCGGTTTCGCGGCGCACCGGGTCAAAGGAGGACAACACCACGGCGTTGGGCGTGTCATCGATCAACACCGTCACGCCCGTGGCGGCCTCGAAGGCCCGGATGTTGCGGCCTTCACGGCCGATGATCCGGCCCTTGAGTTCGGTGTCCTGCAGGGCGATGGTGGCCGTGGTCGTCTCGGCGGTGTGGTCGCTGGCGTAACGCTGAATCGCCGTGCTGATGACATAGCGCGCCTTCTCCTCGGCGCGGGTCCTGGCCTCCTCAATGATGTGGCGGGACAGCTTGCTGGCGTCACGCATCGCCTCGGTTTCGACCTCCTTGAGGAATTCCTGGCGGGCTTCCGCCTCGCTGATGCCGGAGAGTGATTGAAGTTGTTCGCGGCGGCGTTGCGTCAGTTCGGCCAGCTCACGCTGCCGGGCTTCCAAGGTCGTGGCCTGTTGGGTCAGCCGCTGTTCACGTTCCTCAACTGCCTTTTCCGCGCGCATCACGCGTTCAAGCTGGGTGTTGATGAGGCTTTCCCGTTCGGAGAGCCGGCGGTCGTGGTCGATCTGCTGGGCGCGCTGGGCGGCAAGGGAGTCCTCAATCTCCCGGCGCAGCTTGAGGGCTTCTTCATTGGCGGCGAGCCTGGCCTTTGCGGTGAGTTCCTCGGCTTCGCGGCGTGCCGCCGCGGCTGCGGCCTCGGCTTGCTGGCGCTGGACGGCGGCCGCGCGTTGGTTCCGCCACCACAGCAGGAGATAAATCAGCCCCGCGCCGAGGGCGAAGCCGGCGACGCCTTCCCAGATATTGATTGTCGAAAACATTTACCAACCGGGACCGGCTCAGAGCATGAGCCAGTGCGACGGTGTCAGAATGCAGTTCAAAAGAATGTCATGCGGTTCAACGGGAATGTCGGCCACGAGTTGTTCATCGAGCGCCACACCACATGTTGTCCCGGACACGTCCGCCAGCAGCCGGTCGTAGAAACCCCTGCCGCGGCCCAACCGGCGACCGTGCCAGTCGAAAGCTAGCGCAGGCACCAACACCAAGTCCAGCCGGTTTAGGGCGATTGCGGGACAGTCGGGCGCCGGCTCACGGATGCCGAACTTTCCCGGCGCGAGGTTGCGTGCGGCATCGTCCACCACCGCGGCGGCGTAGCCGCCAGTGTCAGGCTGAAAGCGGGGCAGGGCAACGGTCTTGCCGCTGCGTTTCGCCGCGGCTGTCAGGGGCCAGATGTCCGGCTCATCGCGCAGGGGCACGAAGATCAGAACGTGCCGCGCCTGCTGCCAAACCGGCTGTGCCAGCAGGCGGCGGCAGATCTCCTGCGAAGCGGCGGCGCGGCGGGCGGGCGGAACGGAGGCAATGCAGGCGCGCATTTCCGCCCGTAGTGCGGCTTTGCGTTGTTCGGGCGATTCAGCCATGGGGTTTTGGCGGGCGGGCCTGCTCCAGTTGCATGCGCCACTTTTCGACGCGCTCCTTGATTTTCTTTTCCACACCCTGCTCGGTGGGCTCGTAATAGCGGCGCGCGGCGCCCAGATAATCCTGCGGGACAAAATGGTCCGGATGACTGTGCGCGTATTCGTAGCCCTGGCCGTGACCCAGCCGTTCCGCTCCCCGGTAGTTTTTGTCGCGCAGATGCTCGGGCACCGGCAACGTCCGGCCGGAGCGGACGTCTTCCAGGGCGGCATCAATCGCGAGGTAGGCGCTGTTGCTCTTGTTGGCCGTGGCGATGTAAATGGTCGCTTCGGCCAGCGGAATCCGGGCCTCGGGCCAGCCCACGAATTCGGCGGCGGCCAGCGCGGCGTTGGCCAGCACGAGCGCCATCGGATCCGCCAGCCCCACGTCCTCCGCCGCGCAAATCACGATCCGCCGCGCGATGAAACGCGGGTCTTCGCCGGCGTGAATCATCTTGGCCAGCCAATACAACGCCGCGTCGGCATCACTGCCGCGCATGGATTTGATGAACGCCGAGATGGTGTCGTAATGCGCGTCGCCGTCGCCATCATAAACCACCGCCTTCTTTTGGATGCTCTGCTCCGCGGCGGCGAGATCAATGTGGATGACGCCGTCCACCCCGGGTGGCGTGGTCAGCGCGGCAATCTCGAGGGCGTTGAGCGCCTTGCGGGCGTCGCCGTCGGAAAGCGTCGCCAGATGACGCAACGCTTCCGCTTCCGCATTGATTTTCAAGTAACCGAGCCCGCGTTCGCCATCGGCCAGCGCGCGCTGGAGCAGGGCGAGCAAATCTGAATCCGTCAGCGGGCGCAGCTCGAAGATTTGCGAGCGCGAAACGAGCGGCGAGTTGACGAAGAAAAACGGATTGTGCGTCGTGGCGCCAATCAACCGGATGACGCCGCTCTCCACGTCGGGCAGCAGAATGTCCTGTTGCGATTTGTTGAAGCGGTGGATTTCATCGACGAACAGGATCGTGGGCTGCCCGGTGTTTTGCAGGCGGTTGGCGGCGCCCGCCAGAACGCGCCGCATGTCGGCAACGTTCGATTCCACACCACTCAATCGTTCGAAGCGGCTCCTGGTCTGCCGGGCGATGATTTGCGCAAGGGACGTTTTGCCGGTGCCGGGCGGACCGTAGAAGATCAGCGATTGGATGCGGTCGGCTTCAATGGCGCGGCGCAGCAACTGGCCCGGGCCGATAATGTGGGCCTGGCCAGCGAACTCATCCAGCGACCGCGGCCGCATGCGCGCGGCCAGCGGCTGGTGCCGCGCCGGCTCCGCCGCGGCGCCGGCGGGAGGCGGTTCCGGCGGGGGCGGGGTTGCAAAGAGATCGTCACTGGCCACGCCGGCACGCTAGCAATTCGCCGCGGGGTTGCCCAAATGAAAAAGCCCGCTGACTGAACAGCGGGCTTGCTGGGCGGTGGCGTTCACCGCCGCCTAAAGAGCCCCCGCCAGTGCCGTGTTCAACAGTTCCTTTGAACTGCTTTGGTATATATGGAACGAGTCGGACGGATTTCGACTTCCAGTCAAGGCCTGTCGGCCACCACCCGAACTTTGGTGTCCCATGTCTGCAATTTACGGTCAAAGGACGTGGTTTCGAATCACGTGCATAGGCAGGGAAATTATTCTTCAAAGAGCCGCGCGTGTATTGGCAACGTTCCAACCGCGCTTTCTGCCGTCACTATCCGACGGGCTGTCGGATGCCTCAAGCAAAAATTGTCTGAGCTTGTTTCGTGCCGTGCGCCTCGAGCGGTGCGCTTCATTGACGCCCGTCGCCGTGCGCACTACTTTTGGCCAGCAATGACGACCGCTGCCACAGCCCAGCCGGTTTCCGCGCTGACCCTCCGCCCGGTGGACCACTCGCCGCGCAACGAGGCGTTGGCCCGGGAAATCCTCGTGCTCAAGAAGCAACTCAACGCCATCATCTTGGCGCACAATTACCAGATTCCCGAGATTCAGGATCTGGCGGACTACGTGGGCGACTCTCTCGGGCTGGCTCAGCAGGCCGCGAAAACCAACGCCGATGTCATCGTCTTCTGCGGTGTGCATTTCATGGCGGAGACGGCGAAGATTCTGAACCCGGACAAAATCGTGGTTTTGCCCGACCGCGACGCGGGCTGTTCGCTGGAGGAGAGTTGCCCGGCGGAGGAACTCGCCAAATTGCAGGCCACGAATCCCAATTTTTGGACAATTGCCTACATCAATTGCAGCGCCGCAGTGAAGGCGCTGTGCGACGTCATCGTCACCAGCGGCAACGCCGAAAAAATCGTCAACGCGGCCCCCAAGGACAAAGACCTGCTGTTTGTGCCCGACGAAAATCTCGGTCAATGGGTCATGGAACAGACCGGACGGCCGATGACGTTGTGGAAGGGCAATTGCTACGCACACGTTGAATTCCAACGCGACGCCGTGCTGGCCGCCCGCGCGCAGTATCCGGACGCCAGGATCGTGGTGCATCCCGAGAGCGTGCGTGAAGTGCGCGACCTGGCGGACGCGGTGTGCTCGACGGAAAAGATGGTGGCCTACTGTCGCAATTCGCCCGCCAAACGTTTCGTGGTCGTGACCGAATCGGGCATCATCCACCGGATGCGGAAGGAATGTCCCGGCAAGGAATTCCTTTGCGCGCCGGTGTTCAACGTGATGAAGCTGCCGACAGACAACTGCCGGTGCAGCGAATGCAAATACATGAAGTTGAATACGCTCGAAAAACTGCGTGACTGCATGAAGAACCTCGCGCCGCGCGTCGAACTGCCCCGGCCGGTTCTGGAGCGCGCCCGGTTGCCCATCGAGCGGATGTTGGAAATTTCGGCGCGGCCCGCTACGGCCCCGACAGTTTGAAGGTTCCGTGTTTTCAAGAGCGCGTCGTTGCCCGCCGGCACCGGGCAGCGGCCGCGGTGGTTCGATGTCTGGCATAACGCCCCTCCATGAACAGCGCGAGTGGTCCCGCGAACGACTCCGGAATGCTTCAAGCCTTCCGGCCCAGAATTGCCCTGCCGTTTCTGCGCGAAATGCGCGGGTATTCGCGCGAAAAGCTGCGGCATGACCTGATTGCGGGCGCCACGCTCACGCTGGTTTCCATTCCCCAGGCGATTGGTTTCGCGCTGATACTGGGTTTGCCGCCGGTCACCGTGATCGTCTCGGTCGTGGTGGGCGGGTTTGTCAGTGCACTGTTTTTCTCGTCGCATCATCACGTCTTTGGGCCCACGACCTCGGTTTCGTTGATTACGGCGGCCACGATTGCGGCCAACCCCGATCTGAATCTCCATCCGTTGCAACTGGCGGCCTATCTGGCGTTTCTCATCGGCCTCACCCAGTTCGTCGCTGGAATGTTCAACTTTGGGGAAGTGACCAAATTCATCTCCCGTTCCGTGGTGGTGGGTTACACCACCGCGATTGGCGTGCTGTTGATCGCGAGTCAATGGCATAATTTTGTGGGTTATGCCAGTCCGGCGGGCGAACCCTTCTTGAGCACGTTTCAGGGCGCGGTCAGTGCGTTCGCGGCCAGCAACATCTCATGGTGGTCCATCGGCATCGGTCTGCTGACCCTGCTGATTTTCGAGGGAATCAAGCGGTTTCGCCCCACCTGGCCCGAGGCGCTGTTGGGACTGGCGTTTCTCGGCATTGCCGCCCGGGTGTTCGCGGCGTTTCATCCCGAAATCCCGTTCCGCATGGTGAAGGATGAAGGGGCGTTGACGGCCATCCTGCCCAAGTTGACCGCATTGCCCTCGCTCCACGATCAATTTGAGATTCTGCCCCACTTGGCCAATACCGCCATCGCCATCGCCATCATCGGCATGCTGGAAGCCACGGCCATCACCAAGTCCTTGGCGGCCAAGAGCGGCCAGCATCTGAACCCCAACCAGGAATTGATCGGCATGGGGGCGGGCAACTTGGCGGCGGGACTGTTCGGCGTGCCGCCCGGGTCGTCGTCCTTCACGCGGTCGGCCGTCAATTATCAGACCGGCGCCGCCTCGCAGCTTTCATCGATGCTCAGCAGCGTGGTGGTGCTGTTGATCCTGCTGTTTGTAACGCCCATTTTCAATTACATCCCCGTCGCGGCGCTCGCGGCCCACCTCATGCGGGTCGGTTACAAACTGATCAACCGCCCGCAAATCCGCATTTCCGTGCGGGCCACGCGGTCGGATGCGATTGTCTTCTTCGCCACTCTGGCGGCTGCGTTGTTTCTCCGGCTCGACACGGCCATCTACGTTGGCATTGGCGTGGCGCTGGTGCTGTTTCTCAAGAAAACCAGCACGCCGACCCTGGCGGAATACGTGTTCAGCGACACCGGCCACCTGATCGAAATGCGGGACAAACAACAGCGGGCCACGCCGCAGATTTCCATCATTCACGTCGAAGGGGAACTGTTCTTCGGCGCGGCGGACCTGTTTCAGGAACAGGTGCGCCGGCAGGCGGAGGACGAGAACATCCGCGTGTTCATCCTGCGCATGAAAAACGCGCGGCATCTCGATGCGACCACCATCATGGCGCTGCAGTCGCTCGACGATTATTTGCACAAGACCAACCGGCACCTGCTGATCAGCGGCTGCCGGCCCGACGTCACCCGGGTGCTGCGCAACAGCGGATTGCTCGCGGAAATCGGCGAGGAGAATGTCTTTCCCGCGGACGCCAACCCCACGCTCTCTACGCGCCGCGCCTTGGAACGCGCGCAGAAGCTGCTGCACGGCGAGGGCGAGATCCGCATTTTCTACGAACGCGAAAAACTGCCGGTGGACGACGAGCGGGCACTGGACTACTCGATTTGAAGCGGCCAGTGTCGGTCCGCTCCTAATACGCGATTTTGTCGGCCTTGGCCGACCATTCGGTGAAGGCCGCCAGTGCCTCGGAGCGCAGGAGCTGTTTCATCGGCAGCGAGCGCCGGCCCAGCGGGCGCGCCACCTCCCGATACAGGAAATCATCGTCGAACGCGATCCCGGCCGCGTCCTTGCGGGTGTTGCCGAAGAAGACCCGCCTGATCCGGGCCCAGTAAATCGCCGCGAGACACATCGGGCAGGGCTCGCAACTCGTGTAGAGTTCGCAGTCGTCGAGCCTGAATGTTTTCAACTTCCGGCAGGCCGCGCGAATGGCGGAAATTTCGGCGTGCGCCGTGGGATCGTTGTCCGAGGTGACGCAGTTCCAGCCGCGTCCGACAATCCGGCCGCGGCGCACGACCACGGCGCCGAAGGGGCCGCCTTGGCCGGCGCGCATTTGCTGCACCGACAGCCGGATGGCCTCGCGCATGAACTCCTTATTCATTCCACAACCCTGGAGGATCGGCGCGTCAAACTCAATCGCGGGGTGCGTCGATGACGGCCGCCGGCCGCTGCCCAAGGAGCAAACGCAGGCTGTTCATGACCACCACCACGGTGCTGCCTTCGTGTCCCACCACGCCCAGCGTCAGGGGAATCTGACCGAACATGGCGAGCGTGACGAGCACGACCACGGTTCCCAGCGAAATGACCAGGTTCTGCCGGATAATGCGCCGGGCGCGGACGCTCAACTGAAAGGCGGCGAGAAAATTTTCCAGACGATCATGCATGAGCACGACGTCAGCCTGTTCGAGGGCGGCATCCGAGCCGCGCGCGCCCATGGCCACGCCGACGTGGGCCACGGCGAGACTCGGCGCGTCGTTCACGCCATCGCCCACCATGGCCACTTTGCGGCCTTCGCGGGTGAGCTGGACGATGGCCTCCACCTTGCCTTCCGGCTTGAGTTCGGCCCGCACGTCGTCCAGATGCAGATCCTGCTTGAGGTGCTCGGCGGCGGCGCGACGATCGCCCGTCAGCACCACGGAGCGCAATCCTTCGGCGCGCAATTCATCCACCACGTGGCGGGACTGCGGGCGAACGTCATCCCGCAACAAGATGCGCCCCAGCAGGTCGCCTTCCGCGAGCCAGATTTCGGAAATGCCGTGGTCAGTTTCGGCAGGAAGCGGCCGGGATTGTGCAGCGGCCGCAGCCATTACCCAGTCGCGTTTGCCCAGCCGGCAGACGGTGCCGTTGCGTCGCGCCAGCAAGCCCTGGCCGGTGACCGATTCGAAGTGGGCGAACTCCACGGGCTGGATTCGTTGTTGTTTGCCGTGCCGGGTGATGGCACGGGCGAGGGGATGGGTGGACAAGCGCTCCAGCGAATAGGCGATCTGCGCCACCTCGGCTTCGCGTCCGGGGGGGAAACTTTCGACGCGTTCGACGCGCAGTTCGCCGGTGGTCAGGGTGCCGGTCTTGTCCAGCGCCACCACGTTGACTTCGGCCAGCTTTTCCACGGCCGCCCCGCCACGGAACAACACGCCGTGACGCGCACCCCAGGCAATGGCCGCGAGCACGGCGGAGGGAATCGACAGCACCAGCGCGCAGGGAGACGCGACCACGAGCAACGTCATGGTGTGGTAAAACGCGCTGTGGATTTCGTTGACGCTTTTGAACGGCGCCTGCTGGAAACCCAGCCACCAGACGAAAAACATGCCGAGCGACATCAACAAAACGATGTAAGTGTAATACGTGCTGAATTTGTCGGTGAACTTTTGCGCGGGTGCCTTCTGATGCTGCGCTTCCTTGATGAGCTTGATGATTTTCTGCAACGCACTCTCGGTGACCGGCCGGAGCACCACGCATTCGACCGCGCCCCACAGGTTCAAGGTGCCGGCGAGCACCGTGTCGCCCACCTTTTTTTCGACGGGCGTAGCCTCGCCGGTCAGGTTGGATTCATCCGCCGCTGTTGCGCCCCTGGCCAGCTCGGCGTCCACGGGGAATTGCGAATCCGGCTTCACCAGCAGGCGCATGCCGGTGCGGATTTGCGCGACGGGAATTTCGCGTTCGCCGCCGGTTGCATCCAGCACGATGGCAACTTTCGGGGCCTCGTGGAACAGGGAACGAATTTCCTTTTGCGTGCGGCCCAACGCGTAATGTTCCAGCGCGCCGGACAACGAAAAGAGAAAGAGCAGGGTGGCGCCTTCGCCCCACGCACCGATGCTCGCGCTGCCGGCGGCCACGGCCAGCATCAGGAAATGCACGTCGATGGCGCGTTGCCGCAGCCGTTCCCACACCTCTTCCGCGGGGAACCAGGCCCCGGCCAGGTAACTGAGCATGAAAACCGGAGTCCGCCAGGCCGCGGGAACGGCGTAAGCCGCGAGCAACCCCAGCCCGCCGCACAGCACGGCCAGCACCAACTGGCCCTTCCATTCATCCACGTCGTGTTCCTCCTCGAGAAACTCAACGTCGCGCTGGACAACCTTGGGCAGGGGGATGTCGCGCCAGCGCCAGAAGCTTGGCGCGGTGGGGCAGGTGACGCGTGCAATGGTGGTTTGTTCCCCGCTGTGGCGAATGGTGAGCCGCTGGCGCACGTCCGCGCTGAGCGGATGGCCGCACACGCTGCAATCCCCCCTGCCTTCGAGCAACAGGCAGGGTTGTGACGCTTCACCGGCGCAGGCCTCCTCGTAACTGTGCGTCAGCCGCTCGGCAATGCGCGGCACATCGGTCCGGCCCAGCGTGGCGACGGAAATCTTCTGCTCCGCGCGGTCAATGGTGACTGCCTCCAGCGTGGGCTCCGCCTCCAGCGCCTGCACGACGGCGCGCGCGAGACAGCACGGTGTCTCCTCGGCGGACGCGGCGGTGGCGGGGCGCTCTTTCATCTTTGGCGGCGGACAATCTACACGCGTCCCGGCATTCGCAACAGGATTTTGCGCCGTCACGCCGCGGAGCGGGGGGGCACGAAATCGCGTTCCGGATTGCGGACCGTCAACACCGGACATGGGGCGTGGCGCACGATCAGCTCGGCCGTGCTGCCCATCAAAACATGCTTCAACCCGGTGTAGCCATGTGTGGTGATGACGATGAGATCAGCGGCGATTTCCTCCGCCAATTGCACGACCTCCCACGAGGCGCGGCCGGTGCGGACCACCGTGCTGGCGCCTCCGGGCAGCGGGCCCAGTTCCGTGGCCAGCCGTTTCAGCCGTTCGCCGGCGGATTTGGTCAGCGCGGTGCTCATTTCATCGTAGGCCGGCGGGACGATGCCAAAATTGTCTGGAATGACAGTGGGCTCAACGACATGAACCAGCACAACTTTCGCTCCAAACTGGGTGGCGAAGGCCCACACATATTCAAGCGCTTTGGCTGAGTGCGCAGAGAAGTCCACTGGCGCCAGAATGGTGCGCAACCGGATGCGAGAATCGCTGCCGGTGACTGGTTTGCATTCCGTTTCGGTCGCTTTGACGTCACGCGGCTCAGGCTGCGGGGCAACCCCGCCACGCTCGTGGGTAAGTTTCTCTTTCATAGCCTTGAAGCGATTCAACTCGCCATGTCATTCTCACCCGGGAGCGCCGCCGGGGCAAGGGTGACGCGGGTGCGCCCCGCTAATTCGGTGTGTCAGCGGGGCTGAATTCTGGGGCCGCGCCCTGGACCTGACTGACAACCCGGGGTCCGTTTCGCTAGGCTGGCGTCCGGGGCAATCCGTTCATCATCATGACGCATACCAAAAAACTGGGGGTTACGAAGCTCACCAACAAGCACGTCCGCGCCTTCGTGGACGAAGTCGCGCGCCTGACGCATCCCGACCGCATCTGGTGGTGCGACGGTTCCGAGATGGAAAAGGACGCGTTGACGCACGAGGCCTGCGCGAAGGGCATCCTGATCAAGCTCGACCCTGCGAAGTGGCCGGGATGCCATTATCACCGCTCCCATCCCAACGACGTGGCGCGCGTCGAGCAGTGCACGTTCATCTGCACGACGAATGAGGATGACGCCGGGCCGACGAACCACTGGATGGCGCCGCGCGACATGTATGTGAAGCTCGACGGACTCCTCAAGGGCTGCATGAAGGGGCGCACCCTGTATGTGGTTCCCTACCTCATGGGACCGCCCGGCTCGCCGCTTACCAAAGTGGGCATTCAGGTGACGGACTCCCTCTACGTGGTTCTCTCCATGCGCATCATGACCCGCATGGGCGACGTGGCTTACGAACAACTGGGCGAGAGCGACGACTTCAACCGCGGCATCCACAGCATGCTCGATGTGCATCCGGAACGCCGCTACATCGCGCATTTTCCCGAGGACAACACGATTGTATCCGTCGGCTCGAACTACGGAGGCAATGTCCTGTTGGGCAAGAAGTGTCTGGCCTTGCGCATCGGCTCCTACCTGGCGCGCAAGGAGGGCTGGATGGCCGAGCACATGTTGATTCTGGGCGTGGAATCGCCGCAGGGTGAAAAGAGCTACATCGCAGCGGCTTTTCCGAGCGCCTGCGGCAAGACCAACTTCGCCATGATGATTCCGCCCGCGCATTTCAAGGGCTGGAAGGTTTGGACTGTCGGCGATGACATCGCCTGGATGAGGCCCGGCCCGGATGGGCGGCTCTACGCCATCAATCCCGAGGCGGGCTACTTCGGCGTCGTGCCTGGCACCAACAGCAAGACGAATCCCAACGCCGTCAAGACCATCGCGAAGGACACCATCTTCACCAACGTGGCCCTGACCGCCGGGGGCGACATCTGGTGGGAAGGCAAGGACGGGGAGCCACCCAACGAATGCCTGGATTGGAAGGGCGAACTGTGGGTCAAAGGGTCCAAGGAAAAGGCCGCGCATCCCAACAGCCGGTTTGCGGCGCCCATGCGCAACAACCCCATGCTCGATCCCGAGGTCGAAAATCCGCACGGTGTGCCAATCGATGCCATCATCTTCGGCGGCCGCCGCGCCACGACCATGCCGCTCGTGTTCCAGGCCTTCAACTGGATCCACGGCGTTTACGTGGGCGCCACGATGGGTTCGGAAATGACCGCGGCGGCCGTGGGCGGGCTGGGCCAGGTGCGGCGTGACCCGATGGCAATGCAGCCATTTTGCGGCCTGAACATGGGCGATTACTTCCACAACTGGCTCAACATGCGCCGCAAGCTGAAGTTCCCGCCGCGCATCTTCCACGTGAACTGGTTCCGCAAGGATGAGCACGGCAATTTCCTCTGGCCCGGCTTCGGCGAAAACATGCGCGTGTTGAAGTGGATCGTGGACCGCTGCCACGGGCGGGCCGGGGCGCATGAAAGCACGCTGGGCTGGGTGCCGACCAAACGCGACATCGATCTCACGGGCATCAAGGGGTTCAACGAAGAGGATTGGGAAAAGCTGATGAACGTGAACGTGGAGGAATGGCGGCGCGAAGTGATTTCGCAGGATGAACTATTCCTGAAAGTTTACGGCCATCTGCCGAAAGAGTTCATCATGCAGCGCGAGTTGCTCGTCTCACGCTTGTAACAGCCGCCCGGGCGGACAACAAAAAACCCCGCGCGACGCGTCGCGCGGGGCAAATGAATTATCGAGCGGTTCAGCTCTTCTTGTCGGCGGTCTTGGCCTTGTCACCGCCTGCGGGGCACTTGCCGCTCTTGGCGGGGCAGCAGCCTTCCGTTTTGGCCTTGTCACAACTCTTCTTCGCGTCGGTGCTCTTGTCGGCGCCGGCGCCGGCCTGGACTGCGAACGTGAAGGCCACGAGGGCCATTAATGCGACCAACTTTTTCATGCTTGTATTTACTGGTTAAGACCCGCACCGCGGACAAACCGGATGTCCACCGTTCAAGGTCTTGGTTGAACATCGGCATTCTCGCCCGGGTTCCTCCAAATGACAAAGAGTTTTTTGTCCGGCTGCCGGGTGCATTTGACTCGCATCAAAAGTGACGCAACATTCGCGCGCCATGCCCACCTTGCTCTGGTTTCGTCAAGATTTGCGACTGGCCGACAACCCCGCGCTGGCCGCTGCCCTGCAGCGTGGCGAGCCCGTGCTTCCCGTATTTATCTGGGCGCCGGAAGAGGAGGGCGAATGGCCGCCCGGTGGCGCGTCGCGCTGGTGGTTGCACCACTCGTTGCGCGCGTTGGCGGCGGACTTGCACGCGCTGGGGGCGCGGCTGGTGCTGCGCCGCGGCCCGACGGAACCAGCCTTGCGCGCGCTGCTTCAGGAAACGGGGGCACAGGCCGTTTACTGGAACCGGCGTTACGAGCCCGCCATCGTCAAGCGGGACACCCAGCTCAAGGGCGCGTTGAAAGGTGCGGGGATCACGGTGGAAAGCTTCAATGCCGCACTGCTGCACGAGCCGTGGCAGATTCAGAACAAAGCGGGCAAGCCCTTTCAGGTGTTCACGCCGTTTTGGCGGCACTGTCTCGCGCTGCCGGAACCGGAAGTGCCCTTGGCGGTGCCTCATCAATGGCCGTCGCCCGCGCGCTGGCCGGCCTCGTTGAACTTGGCGGATTTGGCGTTGGAACCTGTCATTGACTGGGCGGGCGGTTTGCGGGAGGCGTGGCAACCGGGCACCGCCGGCGCTGCGGCCCAACTGGACCGCTTCGTGCGCGACGCCTTCGCGGACTACCCGGAGCATCGGAATCGCCCCGACCTGGTCGGAACGTCCCGGCTCTCGCCGCATCTGCACTTCGGCGAAATTTCGCCGCGACAGATCTGGCACGCCTTGCGGCAGGCGTCGCCGGCCAGCGGCAAGTCCGCCCCAGAAAGCGGCTGGCGTGATTCGCAATTTTTGGCGGAGGTGGGCTGGCGCGAGTTTGCGCATCATTTGTTGTATCATTTTCCGCATACGCCCACGGAACCGTTGCGGGCGGAGTTTGCCCAGTTTCCCTGGCAGCCCAATGCGGACTGGCTGAAGGCCTGGCAGCGCGGGCAAACGGGCGTGCCACTGGTCGATGCCGGCATGCGCGAGTTGTGGACGACGGGTTGGATGCACAACCGCGTGCGCATGGTCGTGGCGTCGTTCCTCGTCAAAAATCTGCTGCTGCCCTGGACGGACGGCGCCCGCTGGTTTTGGGATACGCTGGTGGATGCCGACCTGGCGCAGAACACGCTGGGCTGGCAGTGGACGGCCGGCTGTGGGGCCGATGCCGCGCCCTACTTCCGCGTCTTCAACCCGGTCAGCCAGGGCGCGAAGTTTGATCCCGAAGGCCATTACGTGCGCCGTTGGGTGCCGGAACTGGCCGGCTTGCCGGCGGCCTGGATTCATCAACCCTGGGCCGCGCCGGCCGCCGAACTGGCCCGCGCGAGCGTCCGGCTCGGCCAGACGTATCCGGCGCCGCTCGTCAGTTTGAGCATTTCGCGGGAGGTGGCGTTGGCGGCCTACGCCCGGATGCGCGGCTGATTTTCCTCGCAACTTTTCGCGCTTTGGCTATCCCTGCGGGGCAATCCTAACAACATGAAACGAATTATTCCCTGTCTCGCCCTGGCGGCGTTTTTCTCCAGTCTGATTTCAGTGCCCGCCCAAATGGGTGGTGGCGGTCCCTCGGGACCGGATTTTTCGGGCGCGATGGCGCGCTTGTTCAGCGACAATCCCGCCTTCACCGCCGACATCGAGATGCAGGCCAAAAATGAAAAGTCCGGGCAGGACATTTCCATGCCGGGCAAACTCGCCTACCTCGAAGGCAAATCCCGCTTTGAGATGAACATGACCGACATCAAGGGCGGTAACATTCCGGCCGGCGTCGCGGAGCAAATGAAGAAAATGGGCATGGACAGCCTCGTGACCCTGTCGCTGCCCGACCAGAAATCGCTGTGCCTGATATACCCGAACCTGAAGGCCTACGCCGAAATGCAGGTCAAGAATTTGAGCGACACCAAGAACGCCGCGGACTTTGACGTGAAGGTGACCGAACTGGGGAAGGAAACCGTCGGGACCCACGACTGCGTGAAGAACAAGGTGGCGGTCACCGACAAGGAGGGCAAGCAGCACGAATACACCGTCTGGAACGCGACCGACCTGAAGAAGTTTCCGGTCAAGATTGAAACCACGGAGCGCGACATGGACGTGGTGCTGGTGTTCAACCACGTCAAATTCGACAAGCCCGCCACGAGCCAGTTCGAGCCGCCGACCGGCTACAAGAAATACGATTCGATCATGACGCTCATGCAGCAGGAAATGATGCATCGCATGGGTGGGCCGGCGGGCGCGGCGCCGCAACACTGACTGGCTTGAGGGCCAAAACCGGCGGTCCGGATTTTCCGGCCCGCCGGTTTGTTTTTCCAGGCGCCCGCTGGACGGCGCGCGCGCCTTTCCCTATGTTAGCAGCGTGAACCACCGTGCTTTTGGAACAGCGGGCTTTCAGATTTCAGAAATGGGCTTCGGTTGCTGGCAATTGGGCGGCGCCGATTGGGGCTCCCTCGACGACGCCCGCGCCTTTGCCATCCTGAACGCCGCGGCCGATGCGGGCGTCAACTTCTTCGACACTGCCGATGTCTATGGCGCCGGGCGCAGCGAGTCGCTCATCGGCCAGTTTCTCAAACGCCGGCCGGGCCCTTTCTTCGTGGCCACCAAGCTGGGCCGCATGCCGGACCTGTTTCCCGACCAATACACCGAGGCCGGTGTCCGGGCTGCCACAGAGGCTTCGCTCAAACGGCTCGGCGTGGAGGCTTTGGATCTCACGCAACTGCATTGCGTGCCGCCCGTCGTGTTGGAGCACGGGGAAATTTTCGACTGGTTGCGTCGCCTGCAGCGCGAAGGGAAAATCAAACATTTTGGCGCCAGCGTCGAATCCATGGACGAGGCCCGGGTCTGCCTGGCGCAGGCGGGACTGTGCTCGCTGCAAATCATCTTCAACATTTTTCGACAAAAGCCCCGGCGGGAGATTTTTGCGGAAGCCCGCCAGAAGTCCGTGGGCATCATTGTCCGGCTGCCGCTGGCGAGTGGCCTGCTGGCCGGGCGCATGACCCGGGGCCAGCAGTTTCCGGCGAAGGATCACCGCACCTACAACCGCGACGGTCAGGCCTTCAACGTGGGCGAGACGTTTGCGGGCTTGCCGTTTGAGAAAGGGGTGGAACTGGCGGAGGCGCTGCAGCCGTTCGTGCCTGCCGGCTGGACGATGGCGGAAATGGCCCAGCGCTGGATTCTGGATCATGCGGCTGTTTCCACGGTCATCACCGGCGCCAGCCAATCTGAACAGGCCGCAGCCAACGCGCGGGTTTCCGCATTGACGCCACTGCCGCCGGAACTGCACGCGCGCCTTGCTGATTTTTACGAGCGCCACGTGGCTGCCCACATTCGCGGGCCCTACTGAAGCGGGTTTGCTTAAGCGTTGGATTAGCCGGACTCGCCGCGCGCGCCGCGATGCGGTGGCGCCGGCAAATTTCTCGCAAACTTTCGAGTCGGGGCTTGAGTCTGGCGGGTTCCATGGCTATAGGATGAGCCACTTTGGTTGTCGTGTGTTTACCGCCCAAGGCGCATGACGTTCAAGCGGGCGGCCCGCCCTCAGAAGCCGGCCGGAGGAGTTTTCTTTTCATGCCGGCTGCCGTCGGTGTGACGCAACTTGGGCATTCGTAGAGAAGCGTGATATGAAGCGAATCGAAGCAGTCATCCGGCCGCACCGGCTGGTCGAAGTGCTGACCGCACTCGTGAAGATGCAGGTCGGCGGCGTTACCGTCGTGGACAGCCTGGGGTTCGGGCGTCAGCCGGGCCACTCGGAAGTGTATGAGGAGGTCCGGCGCGGACCGAACATGGAGGTCGGGCTGGTGCCCAAGAAACTGCTCATCATGATCGTCGAGGACGGGCAGGTTTCCAGCATCGTGGAGGCGGTCACGCAAATCGCCCGCACCGGCCATCCCGGGGACGGGAAAATCTCCGTGTCCGACGTGCATCAACTCGTCCGCATTCGCGACGGCATCTGAGTTTCGTCAGGCGGGCCCCGCAGCGCTGGTTTATTTAAAATGTCGCGCGTCGCCGGCTTCCCGCGCCGCCGTGCGCTACTTCGCCAGGGTTTTGCAGAAGTTCTCCATGCGCGTCAGGCCCTTCTCAATGTTGGCCATGCTGGTGGCGTAGCTGAGCCGGATGTAGTCATCCGCGCCAAAGGCGATGCCCGGCACGGCGGCCACTTTTTCCTGTTCCAGCAAACGGGCGCAGAACTCCGACGACTTGAGCCCGAGCTGCGAAATGTTCGGGAAGAGGTAAAAGGCGCCCTTGGCGTTGACGCAGCTGACGCCCGGCATGCGGTTCAACTTCTGCCACGCGTAGGTGCGGCGTTTGTCAAATTCGGCGAGCCATTTGGGCAGATGATCCTGCGGTCCGTTCAGGGCCGCCACGCCGCCCTTTTGCGCGAAGCTGGTGGGGTTGCTCGTGCTGTGGCTTTGAATGGCGTCAATCGCCTTGGCAATGGGCTCGGGCGCGGCGAGAAAACCCAGGCGCCAGCCCGTCATGCTCCACGCCTTGGCCAGGCCATGCACGATGATGGTGTGCTCAAAGTGCGCGGGGCTGAACGTCGCCACGCTCTGCACCTGGGCGCCGTCGTAGGTCAGGTGCTCGTAAATCTCGTCGCTCATGATGAGCACCCCTTTCTCCACGCAGACGTCGCCGAGCGCCTTCACCTCGGCGGGCGAATAAACCGACCCGGTCGGGTTGCTCGGCGAGTTGAGGATGAACAGGCGCGTGCGCGGCGTGATGGCGGCCCGCAACTGTTCCGGAGTGACCTTGAATTCCGTTTTGTCCGTGGTCGGGAGGATGACCGGCGTGGCGCCCGCCATCTTGACCATTTCGGGGTAGCTCAGCCAGTAGGGTGCGGGAATGATCACTTCGTCACCGGTTTCGCACGTGGCCATGATGACGTTGAAGCAGGAATGCTTGCCGCCGCTGGAAACGATGATCTGGCTGGGCTTGTAAGTGAGCCCGTTCTCGCGCTTGAACTTGTCCGCAATGGCCTGGCGCAACTCGGGGATGCCGCTGCTGGGCGTGTATTTGGTGAAGCCGGCCGCCAGCGCCTGCGCCGCCGCGTCCTTGATGTGCTGCGGTGTGTCAAAGTCCGGTTCCCCCGCGCCGAAGCCGACGACGTCTTCCCCCGCGGCTTTCATCTGCTTGGCCTTCGAATCGATGGCGAGCGTGAGGGAAGGGGAGAGGCTGGCGGCGCGTTGCGAAATCTTGTAGTTCATTTGCGGCGCAGAGGATTAGCGGCGCGGCGCAGCGGTGCAAGTGGAATTGAGCTGGCCCGCGCCGGCCGGCGCTCAGTGGCCATCAGCCTCCTTGATGTGCTGTTGCAGTTTTCGTAAATCCGCCAGATCGTCGGCATTGGCCGTGTGCTGGCCGAGCAGGTAGCCGTCCTTCGCCGCGCGCCAGCCGAAACGTTCGACGTGCCCGTCGGCAAAGGACAGGTTGGCGCCGCGCTGATGGCGGTCCGCGGGCACGTCCAGCCAGTAATCCTGCCAGGGGCTTCCCGCCGCGAACATGCCGAAGGTGGAATCCCAGATGTCGTTTTCGTGCGTGTCGATGAACACAAAGACCGAGGCGGTGTTGGGAATCTCGGTGAATTTGCGATAGTGATCCGCCTGGCTGCATTGAATGCTGTTGCTCATGTTGTAGCTGCGGTTGCGCAACAGGTCCGGGCGGCCGGTCACCGTGGAACGATCCGCCGGGCAACGGTAGATCGCCGGGCTTTGGTTGTAGCGAAACAGCAGGGACGTCGCTTCGCCAATCGCGTTGGTGTCCAGCGGCGCCAGGGAGCGGCACCACGTCAGGCTGTCCTCACCCGGCGCCGGGCCGCCGGAACCGCCCGGCGTGATGTAATACACGAAGTTGTTGGGCACCATGACATCCTCGTTGTCGCCGGCGTATTGATGCCAACATACGGACAGTTGCTTCAGGTTGTTCAGGCAGGCAACCGTCCAGGCCTTCTGCTTGGCGCGGTTCAATGCCGGCAACAGCAGGGCGGCGAGCAACGCCATGATGGCAATGACCACCAGCAGCTCAATGAGGCTGAACGCGTGCACCGCCAAACGCTCCTTGGCCCCGGGGCGACGAGGCTGGCAACGAAAAAACTGGACGAGGCGCTGCATTTGATTCGGGCCTGATTGCCTCCCAACCTTGCCCAAGTCCGCCCGTTTGGCCAGTGCGGTGGGTGCGTTAATACGTCAGCAGTGAAAGCAGCTTTTGCCCGTTGTTGGCCAGTTCCCAACGGCCGCGGCGCTGGGTGACCAGCTTGCAGCACGGGTTCTTTTGCTGTTCGGCGGCGTTCACCGACACCAGATAAAAGCGGGCCTTGCTCTTCAGCTCGGACGCGGCCCGGGGGATGACGCGGATGGGCACGCCGACGTAGTTCAGGACCAGTTCGTAGCCCGCGACGCCTTCCTTTTCCGCGACCAGATTGCGCACCGTGAGCTGGGGATAACGCCGCAACCACTCGAAATCGGTGTCGCGCACCTGCACCCGGCAGAGTTCCGTCTGGTCCTTGATGAACGCGAGGAGGCTGAACGCGGCGCCTTCGCGCTGCTGCGCCAGCAGAATCAGCCGCGGGTCGAGGCCGCGGAGATTCTGGCCGTTCCAACCGCCGTGATCATTGCGCAGCCCCGGCTGGAATTTCCGATACCAGTCGGCAAAGCGGCTGTTCAGGAGCAGGTCGATCTCGAAATGGACGTGCGCCCGCTCCTTGGAGATGCCCTCGCGCGTGTTGGCTGTGCGGCCCATCACGGCGATGGGCTCGCCGGCTTGCACGGGGCTGCCCGGCCGCAGCCCCGCCCGCACCTCGCTCAAATGCGCGTAAAGCGTGTAAACGTCCAGCCCTTCGATGTTGTGCCGCAGAATGACATATTTGCCGTAATTCGACAGGGCCGCATTCGCATTGATGTAGGCGACTGTGCCACTGGCGCTGGCCATGACCGGATCGGTCGGTTCGCCGCGCCGGTCGCGTTGCAGACAGCGAATGTCGAGGCCTTCGTGAAATTGATAGCCGTTGCTGCGCACGGCGCCGAACGTGCCGCTTTCCCAGGTTTTGCCGACCGTTGGCACGAAGAATCGTTCCTCACCGCCCGGTTCAAAAATGGCCCGGTTGGCGGTGGGCAGTTGAAACGGCTGCGCCGAGGTGGAAGCCAGTTGAAGCCCGGCAGCGAGCGCGCCCAGCCCGGTGCGAAATCGGGAGCCCATCACTGGTCGTCCTTCATCGGCTTGTCCAGGCCGGTCTTGTGGCCCAGTCCCTGGGCGATGAGTTCGGCGTCCTCCCGGCTGACGTCCGGCGTGAAAATCAAG
>DASTWL010000045.1 GCA_035765895.1 Verrucomicrobiia bacterium
CCGCTGCCGGAATAGCCAGTTGAATAGTCGCCAACCACCAAGGTGAACGTGCCGCTGTTGGTGGCGCGGAAGCTGACCTGGATGGCAACTGCGCCATAGCCTGAATCCAGCAGTTTCCCGTCGGGACCATAAAGCCATAAGGCCGGCGTCAACGCGCTGCCCGGGTTGACCTCGCCGGCTTCAATCATCATGGTGTCGCCATTGGTCGCGGTGAAGTTCCAGACGTCCAGATCGCCCACGTCAATGGTGCCCGTGTGCATGACGGCGTTCGTCATCGGACCGCCATCATCGCCCGGCGAGAGGACAACCGGATTGCCGGTTTTGGCAAGCGTCAACCGATAAGGTCCGCTGCCGGAATAGCCAGTTGAATAGTCGCCAACCACCAAGGTGAACGTGCCGCTGTTGGTGGCGCGGAAGCTGACCTGGATGGCAACAGCGCCATAGCCTGAATCCAGCAGTTTCCCGTCGGGGCCATAAAGCCATAATGCCGGCGTCAGCGCGCTGCCCGGATTGGTTTCGCCAGCTTCAATCATCATGGTGTCACCATTCGTGGCGTTGAAGGTCCACACATCTAGGTCCCCCACGTCAATGGTGCCCGTATGCATCAAGCTGTTGGTCAACGGTCCACCATCGTCGCCGGGTGCCACAAACACGGCGCCCGGAGTTTTGGCCAGCGTCAGGCGATAGGTGCCGGTGGCCGCCGTGCCGGTGGCATCGTCCACCACGACCGTGAAGGTGCCACTGTTGGTCGCGATGACGCTGATTTGCGCCGCCACGGCCCCGTAATTGATTCCTTGTTGATTGCCAGACGGATTGATGAGGCGGATGCGCGGTGTGAAGTTGTTGGTTTGAGAAATTTCGCCCGCCTCGAGCAGGATCGCATCGCCCACGCTGGCGGAAAAGGTCCACACGTTCGATGTGCCGATGGCACCGATGGTGCCGGTGTGCATCCAGCCGTTGGTGAGCGTGCTTTGGGCGGAACTGGAGGCAGGAATGAGAATCCCCGTCAGAACGACCGACAGGAAAAGCACGAGCGGTGTGCGCGGACAGAATGGGCTGCGGGATGGGGTGAAAACTAATGGCACGCGCCAGGCGGCGGCGTGGATGGACGGGTCAGGGCGGTTTGTTTTCATAAGCATGTGGCGTGAGACGGCGGTGTTGTGAGGGAAAGTTTTGCCGGCCCAAGGAAGCGTTGGGGAAACGGAAATGCCGGTGATCTACCCGGCGCGGCGGGTGAGCGTCAGGAAATCCCGCGGTGCCGGTGAGGCCGGGACTGATTGCGAACACCCACCAAGGAAGCGGCATATGATGGCCTCCTGAATTGCGAGTTATAGCTGGCCGAGCGAGCGACAGCGCCGGCCAGCAATGTGCCTAATCGGGAACATTAGGACTCTATCAGGCGCCTTGAGCCCCGCAAGAAACATTGCTTCCGTATGTTTGCGGAGGAGTTCCGCAAACTGACATGAGTGGGAGGATTTGCCGCACTCTTCGGCCGCGCTTGAGGTCAATCGCGAAACAACCGTTCGCCGGCGCGGGAGCTGTAAGGATTCACCCCCGGCGTGAAAAAGCGCGATTTGCCGCGGGGCTTGGCTTCCAAATCCCATTGCAGCAACAGACCGATCTGATTGGCCCCGCGTTCGTCGCCGTGTCGGACGGCGTTGAAGCCATGCGCGAAAATGAGCGTCGCCATCCAGGTGCCCTTGGGCGAGATGAAGGAAAGCCCGCCGCCGAGTCCCGAATGCCAGTCGCCAGGTTGTTCGAGACCATCGAGATAATTCACTCGACCGGCGCCGCCATACAAAGTGAGCCGCAGGTTTTTTTGCGGTGTGAGCGGGAACGAGTATTGACCGTTGAAAAGAACGAAGCGCTCGGCGGAGATTTCCTGGTAATAGTAGCCGGGAAGATTCAGCGGAAACTCCGCTACAAACGGGAGCACGCCACCGAGACGATACGCGCTGAAGCGGTCGACATTCTGGCTCGTGCCCGCCGTCACGCTGAACTCAAACAAATGCTCGTTCGGGAAGGTGTATTTCAACAGGGCGCGTCCCCAGAAGAGGTGCGAGGCGCCTTCGACCCGCCGGTCGTTGTTGTAGCCGTAGGTCGAGGCGCGGCTGCGAAACTGCGAATCTTCCCACAGGGAAATTTCCATGGCGAGCGGTTCGGTCAGACTGGGCTCCTCGCCGCCCCAGCGCAGGCCCGTGCGGATGTGAAACGCCGACCGGTCGGCGGGCAGGACGAAGTCGGGCGCGGTGGTGTCGTCGCGTTCGTAATGCGTCAGCCCGCCGCTGGCCCGCACAATCAAATACAACGGCACCGTTTGTTGTGGATTAAAGCGGTGATAGACGCTGGCGGAAACATCCCCGCCGTGCCCCGTGAAGGATTCTTCCTGATAGTAGTGGCCACTGCGAATTTCCGAATAGCTGTCCGCAAAACCACCGCCAGACAACCCCAAGCCGAGGTCGGTGTTGGCGCCCAGCAATCCGACGAAGCCCAGTTCCGTATCGAGATAGATCGGCGCCACCGCCGCGCGCAAGGTGAGGTTCGTCGCCGCGAAGTGCGGCTGGTTGTAGTAGAAAAAACCGTAGCCGGAAATCGGGCTCTTGCCCTCGATGGGTTGATTGTAGCCAAACTGAACGAGGCGCCGCTTCTCCGGATCGAGCTGGGCAAGGGCCCAGTGCGGCCAGCAGAGCAGGGCTCCGAAAACCAGCGCGAAGGTTTGGTGCCGGAGCCTCATTGCGCCGCAATATATTTCCAGCGCCCGAGGCGGCAAGCGGAATAACGAACCCCTGGCCGGGTCCGGCCCCCTCAGTCGTCGTCCTTCAACCGGTAGAAAATCACGCGTGGCGGCCCGTCAACGCCGTAAAGCGTCAGCACGTCCCGTAAGTCCATCAACAGCCAGGGATGTGTGAAGGCGGCGCCATTTTTCGTGAAGACCACGTCATCGGCAACGTAAACCGCGGCATGGATCGCCCGCCCGTGCTGGTCCACCAGCATCAACAAATCTCCGAATCGCGGGTCGTCCTGGGCGATGTAGTAGTCTTTGTCGAGCGCGGCCTTGACCCCGGCCGTGTCGCCAAACCGGTTTTCGGGAGGTTCGTTGAAGAAATTGAACGAGGTCCAGAAACAGTCTTGCACCAGCTCTTTGGCATTGGGCAGCGGCAGGGGATAGGTATAAAGCCGCATGCGGGCGAACGGGGGCAGCAAATGCACCACGTCGATGCTGGCGCCGCCCGGAATGCGTTTCAACGATTCGAGCAGCGGCTCCAGATCCTTCGCGCGCCCCTGGCGTCCCCAATATTTCAGCAGCGCATCCACGTCGGTATGCGCGTCCACGTGAAGCTTCATGAGAATCGTCGTTTCGCGGGACAGCGTCTTGACCAGCCGCACGCGCTCGTCTGATGCCTTGATTTGGGTCAGCACCTCGCCCAAATCGGCAAAGCACAGCGTGTCGCCCTGCCGGTAAAGCCGGTTGGTGACCAGTGCAAGAGTTTGCGGTGAAAGCTCGCTGTCAGTAAACCAGTCGCCCGCCGTGTCAATGGGAAAGGAATAGGCCTGGCTCTGGGCCTCATTCTCGGGAAAGTGCGCCAGCAAGGGATACAACTGCTGTCGTGCCTTGGCCGGAAGTCCCAGAACCTGCTCGGGAGTGACGGTAACAGAGATGCCCCGGGGCTGAACCATCCAGCGACTTTGATCCAGAAACGGCGCGGGCAGCGCGAGACTTTGAAACAGGGAGGCGAGGGCTGCGGGCTCGGCATTGCCGAAGAACCACTTTGTCTCGGGCGGATAACGTTCCGGCGAGGCGGAGGTCAGCGCGCGGGGGCGCTCGATGGTGATGCGATACCGTTCCAGAAGTCCCCAGGGAGGAGTCTCCGTTGCTGCGCCGGTTCCCGGCGCCGCCGCGGTGTCCGGCGCAATCTGGCCCGGACCTCCCGCGCGTCGCCACCAAACCACACTGGCAAGAAGGACGACCAAAATGAGGCTGATAAGCAGCCAACGTGGTGCTGGCGACTTCGATGCTTCAGGCAACTCCATAAAACTCAATCACGCGCGGCCCCGGATACAGCGGCGGCTGCATCCAACCACCGAATGCTAGCGCGCCGCTTGGGGGGTGCAATTTCTTTCGCGCCTTTGCCGTTCCGGCCCGGCGGCGGATTGCCGGCAAATGTCCTTTGCACGTGCTCCAGCCCCCGCTACGTTCGCACTCATGGTCGTTTTGGGTAAACGCAAAGCGAAGTGGCGGGAGATGACCGCCACGACCGGGCTGTGCGGGCTGCTGACCCTTACGAGTTGTCTTGCCGCACCGGCGGATTCGGAAAAGACCGCCGTCATGCTGGAACGCGTCCGCACCAATTTTGACCTGCCCGCGCTGGCCGTCGTGGTGGTCAAGGATGGCGCCATTTGCGACCAGGCCGCAACGGGGGTTCGCAAGTGGGGGGAGCCGACGCCGGTCACCACGAACGATGTTTTTCACATCGGCTCCTGCACAAAAGCCATGACCGCCACGGTCGTGGGACGGATGATCGACGCAGGCAAGCTCCGTTGGGATACGACCATTGGCGAGGTGTTCCCCGAACTCAAGGGGCGGATGAACCCGCAGTATGAAGCGGTGACGGTCGAACAGTTGCTGACCCACCGCGGCGGTGTGCCGCACGCTCCGCCGGCAGCAGCGTGGCAGCGCGCGTGGGAGCAGCCCGGCAGCCCCACCGAACAACGCGCTGAATTCGTGACCGCCATCTTGCACGTGCCGCCGGAAGCGCCACCCGGCACCAAAAAAATCTATTCAAACCAGGGATATGCCATCCTCGGCGCCATGCTTGAGCGCATCACGGGCAAGTCGTGGGAAAAGTTGATGAGGGAGCAGTTGTTCGTGCCGCTGGGGATGACGTCGGCGGGGTTCGGAATTCCGGGCACCATCGGCCAGGTGGATGCGCCGTGGGGGCACCAGCTCCGGCAAGGCGTCATCCTTCCCGTGCAGGCGGACAATCCACCGGCCATCGGTCCCGGCGGCACCGTGCATTGTTCGTTGGATGACCTCGCGCGCTTTGTCATTTTCCATTTGAACGGAAATGACCGCACAAAGCTGCTCCAGCCCGAAACGTTGCGGAAGTTGCACGCTCCTCCGGCGGGCAGCGACCACGCCTGCGGCTGGGTGGTGTTGCGTCGGAATTGGGCCGGCGGAACGGCGCTTATGCACAATGGTTCGAACACCATGTGGTATGTGGTCATGTGGCTCGCTCCGGCCAAAAACTTTGCCGTGATTGCGGCCACGAACATCGCCGGCGAGAAGGCGGAAAAGGGTTGCGACGATGCCGTCAGCGCCCTGATCCACAAGTGGCTGCAAAACTGAATCGGCTCTTCAGGTAAAGGGTGGATGGCTGAACCGCATTGGCCGCCGGCGCATCAAGGTTTCGTGGGCGCTGCGCCCGGCGGCGGAACGTTGCTCGATGCGGCAGGCACCTCGTTCAGGAACCGTTCCAGCAATTCCAAGTAGCCGTCCAGGGAATCGCCTGCGTCGGATCCGAGTTCGCGCTTCAAGGATTTCAGTTGTTCGGCGGAGGTTTGCGCCTGCTGCCGAAGGTCGGTCAAATTCAACTTGCCGTTTAACAGACCGTTGATGAGTTCGTCGTATTTGGCATTCGCCTCGGGGCTGCCCAGCAACATTTTTTGCCGGATTTCGCCGATGAAATTGGTATTGCCGCCCAGCTTGCGCAGCGCGTCCACAAGACCCGTGTCGTCCGCACTGGGTGCGTTGGTGTCTGCATTGATTCCCACCGTCGCCGGCATTGGACGGAGCAAGGAATTTGTCAGCGAAGGCGGCTGAACCGATGCGGAGCCAATGCCCAGGCTGGTTACAAATTTGCGTGGCACCTTGATGCGGCCAAGCATTTCACTGTCCAACACCACCGTGTTGGCCGACACGGAAACTACTTTGCCCACGTAACGATCGCCGTTCTGCATGTTCACTTCATCGGCGTGCAGCGCGATCTCGGTGCCGAGGAGCAGGGCCAATCCTGCGAACGCTGGGATGAAATTAATCCTCATGCACGCAGGCTAGTCCAGCCGCGGCCCTTTCGCAAACGGGGCCCGGCCCTGCCGGCGTGCGCGCGGCGTTGCGACGCGCCGAAGAATGTTTTAGAATGGGAACCCAGCGGCCATGAATCTTCCATCTGTCATCCTGGCATCGGCATCCCCCCGTCGTGTGGAGTTGCTTCGGCAGCTTGTCTTTCGCTTCAAAGTTCTGCCCAGCGCGGCCCCCGAGTCGGAGCACGAGCATTACACGCCCCGAGAAATTGCGCTCTTGAACGCCTATCGCAAGGCCCGCGTGGTGGCCAAGAAATTTCCGGACAACCTCGTGATCGGGGCGGACACCGTGGTGGCGCTGGGCACCAGCCTGTTTGGCAAGCCGCGCAGCAAACGGGACGCCTGCCGGATGCTGGCGGAGCTGGAGGGCCGCTCGCACGATGTGGTCACCGGGGTCTGCCTGCTGCACCTGCGCGGTCACCGGCAATCCGTGTTTGCCGAACAAACCACGGTGCGCTTTCACAACCTGACGGCGGCGAAGATTCGGAGCTACGTCAACCGCGTGCACACCCTCGACAAAGCCGGCGCCTACGCCATTCAAGAGGAGGGCGAAATGATCATTGAATCCATCGAGGGTTCCTACACCAACGTCGTGGGGCTGCCCGTCGAACGCCTGCGCGAGGAACTCCGATTGTGGGCGGCCGCCTCCGAGTTCACCGCCGGCGGCCGGCCCTGAAGTGTCGTCCAGCGAATCATCCTCCTGGCGGCGTAGATGTAACCGGGCTCAGGTAGCCGTCAGTTCGTGCCACAGATACGCGGCCATCAACTGGCCCTTTTCGAAGCAATCCAGTTCGAACTTTTCGTTGGGCGAATGCGCGTTGTCATCGGGCAGCGCCAGGCCAAGCAGCAGCGTGTCGGCGCCGAGAATGCGTTTGAACTCGTTCACAATGGGAATCGAGCCGCCTTCGCGCATGAGCACCGGCTCGCAGCCGAATGCCTTGCCCAGTGCGCGCAGCGATGCCTGAGCCTGGGCACTGGATGGGGAAACCACATACGGATGGGCGCCATGGCCAGCCGAAACTTCCAGCCGCACAGTCGGCGGGCACAGTTTTTTCAGTTGGCGAATGGCCAGCCTGGCAATCTTCACGGGATCCTGGTCGGGCACCAGGCGCATCGTGATTTTCACGCGAGCCCACGACGGCACGATGGTTTTGCTGCCTTCGCCCTGGTAGCCACTGGTCAGACCGTTGATTTCAAGGGTGGGCCGGGCGCAGCGCTGTTCGATGGGCGTGAAGCCCCGTTCGCCAAACAGGGCGGGCACGCCGAGCATTTTCCGGTAGTCGCGCTCCGTGAACGGCAGCCGCCGCAGCTGTTTCCGCTCATATGCGCTGAGTGGTTCCACATCGGCATAAAAGCCCGGGATCGTGATGCGGCCGTGGGGGGGGGG
>DASTWL010000046.1 GCA_035765895.1 Verrucomicrobiia bacterium
CTAGTGTGGTGAGCGATTAGTTCGCTTACAAAGTGTGGCGACGCGATCGAGAATGAGTTCGGCGGTGGCGGTCCAAACAAAGGGCTTTGGCTTCTGGTTGTTGGCCGCGATGTAATCGTCAATGGCCGCAATGAGTTCGTCGACGTTTTTGAACACACCGCGGCGGATGCGTTGTTCGGTGATTTTCGCAAACCACCGTTCCACCTGGTTGAGCCAGGAACTGCTGGTCGGGGTGAAGTGCAGATGGTAGCGCGGGCGCTTCTGAAACCAGGCCGCCACCTTGGGCGTCTTGTGCGTCGCGTAGTTGTCCAAAACCAGATGGATTTCCTTGTCGCCGGGAACGGTGCGCTCAATCTGATCCAGAAACCGCAGAAACTCCTGCTGCCGATGCTGCTGCTGCTGGCACCGGCCAATGACCTTGCCCGTGGCGATGTCCAGCGCGGCGAAGAGCGAAGTGGTGCCGTGGCGGTAGTAATCATGCGTGCGTCGCTCGGCTTGGCCCGGCCGCATGGGCAGCACCGGCTGGCTGCGATCCAGCGCCTGCACCTGGCTTTTCTCATCCACGCACAACACCACGGCGCGGGTGCGTTCTGGCGGGTTCAAATACAGCCCCACAATGTCCCGCACCTTTTCCACGAAGAAGGCGTCGGTGGAGAGTTTGAAGTTTTCCTGCAAGTGCGGCTTGAGTCCGAAGGCGCGCCAGATGCGGACAATGGCGTTTTGATTGAGCCCGCTCGCTTCCGCCATCGTGCGCGTGCTCCAGTGGGTGGCCTTCTTGGGCCGGGTTTCCAAAGTGCGGGTGATAACCGCTTCGACCTTCGCGTCCGTCAGCTTGCGGGGCTGGCCAGAACGTGGGGCGTCGCCTAACGCCTCCAACCGACCGGTGAGAAAACGTTCCCGCCACTTGCCCACGGTCTGAATCGTCACGCCGCGTTTGACGGCCACAGCGGTGTTGGTCAAACCCGCGGCGCAATCGAGCACAATCCGGGCGCGCAGGGCAGTGCGCTGATCGGTCTTGGGGCGCCGCGCCATCAGTTCGAGCTTGGCTTGCTCTTCGGGCTGCAAGGTCAATGGTTTCAAAGGGCGACCGGTGCTCATGCCCCCACCTTCGCAGGTCGCACGCATTATTGCACGAACTAATCGCTCACCACACTAGCGCGGCTACGGCAGTGATGCCTTGGCCGCGGTGATGTCTTCGGGACGGACTTCGAGGCATTCGTCGTGGTCTTCCCAGACGAGGGCGGGATAAAACTCCAGCAGTTTGGGCGCGAGTTGAAAGCCCGCGTAGGCGAGCAGGTGTTCGGCCTGCTGCGCGGCTTCCTCGTAGGCACGGTCGTAACTGGGCACCGCCTTCTGTCGGCGTTCCTCCCAGTGCGCGACCTGGTGCACGGGCGCGTAGCGAGCCGCCCAGGTTTCCATTGCCGGTTGCAGTTCGGCCGGCAAATCCTCGAACGCAATCAACGTTTCGTTGCAGTGCTGGCAGATGAGGCCCGCCTCCTTCACGTCGCGCGTCAGCAACGGCAGCAGGGGCGCGCGGCAGCAGTGTGATTCCAGGTAGGCCGACGGCGGGGTCGCCAGCCGTTTGAACCAGATTTGGCGGTCATGCCCGAGCTGGGCGGCGAGCCGGTAGGATTCCATCAGCGGATGGGAAACGCGCCACGTCTTGCCCGCGAGCTGGCCGAGGGTCTGGGCCAGCCAGCGCGCCAGGGTGTGGTCATCCCAATCATGAAACGCGCGGGCGTATTCCTTCAACAAAGCATCTTCGGGCGCGGGCTTGTCTGGCATCGGCCCCAGCATGGCGGCAGGGGCCGGATTTGTCGAGGCGCGGACCCGGGGAGTGGCATCCTGCTTTGAATGGAACCTGACTGTTTGGTGAAGCATCGCCCGCCGCCGCGCTCAAAGCCAAATTAGGACGCTGCCGCCTGGGGGGAAGATTTTTGACGTGGTGTGTTCACGAAGCCGGCATCAAAAGCAAAGCACCGCGGCGGAAGGCCGCGGTGCTCTGGCAGATGAGCTTTTCGCCCGGAAAATGCGGATGCGGAATTACTGGGCCGGCGTGCTTGAATCCGCATCCAGAATCCGCAGGTCATACTTCGGCGACAGCGCACTGTCGGCTTTCGGCGGGCCGAAAGCATTGTAGTCGTATTCGAACTTGTAACGGTATTCCACGTGATCCGTGCCGCTGGGCGCCGGAACCAGGCCTTCCCAGCGATTGTTCATGAGCGGCGTCGGGCGCATGGGCAGCAACTGGCCGCCCACCACCACATACGGCTTGATGGTGTGCCAGCGCAGCGTCTGCTGGTTGCTGTTAAACTGGACTTCCACGGGGTAAAGGTTCTCCGCATTGCGCACCTGGCGCGTGGGCGTGAGGTTTGTGAACGTGCTGGCGCACCCAGCCAAAAGCAGGGGCAGCGTCAGCAATGAAAGCTGCTTAAGCATACGAAGGACGGTTACCCGAGCGCGGCGGGGATGTAAAGTGGATAACAGGGCGGGGCATTTTCGCGCTTTCGTCCGGTGCGCCGGCCCGCGTATGCTCGCCCGCTCTATGAGCAAGACCGCATTCGTATTTGCCGGCCAGGGCGCCCAGGTGGTGGGCATGGGCAAGGACCTGGTGGAAAAATTTCCGGCTGCGCGCGCGTGGGTGGAACGCGCCAATGCGGCGCTGGGTTATGACCTCGCCAGCATTTGTTTCCACGGACCGGAGGCGGAGCTGACCCGGACCGAAAACGCGCAGCCCGGCATCTTTCTCGTGAGCTGGATCGCGCTGGAACTGCTCAAGGAGCGCGTGCCCGGCCTGCGGTGCGACGCCACCGCCGGGCTTTCATTGGGTGAATTCACGGCCCTGACTGCCGCCGGGGCGATGAGCTTTGACGATTGCTTGAAAGTCCTGCGCGTGCGCGGCCGTTCGATGCAGGAAGCCTGCGAAGCCACGCGTGGCAGCATGGCAGCAATCATCGGTTTCGACGAGGCGCCCACCCGCGAAGTTTGCGTTGAGTCAGGCGTCGAACTGGCCAATTTGAACTGCCCCGGTCAGCTGGTCATTTCCGGCGAACTGGAAAAAATCAACCGCGCCTGCGAACTCGCCAAAGCCCGCGGCGCCAAACGCGCACTGCCGCTGGCCGTGGCGGGCGCCTATCACTCGAAGCTCATGGCCAGCGCGCAGCCCAAACTCGCTACAGCCCTCGAAGCCGCCCTGTTCGCCGCGCCGACCGTGACGGTGATCTCCAACGTGACCGCGCAGCCGCACGGCACGCCTGCTGAAATCAAGGCGCGGCTGGTCGAGCAGGTAACGGCGTCCGTGTTGTGGGAAGCTTCGATGCGTTGTCTGCTGGCCCAAGGCTTCACGCGTTTCATCGAATTCGGTCCAGGCAACGCGTTGAGCGGCTTCATGAAGCGCATCGACAAGTCAGTCCAGATGTTGAACGTCGCGGACGCGGCGAGCCTCGAAGCGACGGCCACCGCGCTGGTCGCCTGAGCGATGAACGTTCCGGACGCCTGGCTGGTCCGCCGGCCGCTTTCGCCCATTGACAACCGGCCGTCAACCACCGACAACTAACCGACCTATGGCTCAACTTGCCAATCAGATTGCCGTGGTGACCGGCGCCGGCCGGGGCATTGGCCGCGCCATCGCGCTGAAATTTGCCGCCGAAGGCGCGGACGTGGTCTGCGTTTCGCGAACGGCCGGGAACTCGGAGAAGGTGGCCGGCGAAATCCGCGCCCTCGGCCGCAAGGCCTGGCCCGTTGCCGTGGATGTGTCCGACCCCGCTGCCGTGGCCGCCGCGGCGGAGCAGATTTTGGCTGATGCCGGCCGGGTGGATGTGCTGGTGAACAACGCCGGCGTGACCCGCGACGGCCTGCTCATGCGCATGAGCGAGGCGGACTGGGACACGGTGCTCAACACCAATTTGAAGGGGGCTTTTCTTTTTACGAAGGCGTTTACGCGGGCATTTGTGAAACAGCGCAGCGGACGTATCATTAATGTTTCATCCGTCATTGGGTTGATCGGCAATGCCGGCCAGGCCAATTACGCCGCCAGCAAGGCGGGCTTGATTGGCTTCACGCAATCCGTCGCCCGCGAACTGGCGTCCCGCGGCGTGACCTGCAACGCCATCGCGCCCGGATTCATCGAGACCGACATGACGGCCGTGCTGGGCGAGGAAATGAAGGCCGAATTGTTGAAGAAGATCCCGCTCGCCACGCTGGGTCAGGCCGAAGACATTGCGGCCGCCGCGCTTTATCTGGCGAGTCCCGGCGCCCGCTACGTGACGGGGCAGGTGCTCACCGTGGATGGCGGCATGGTCATGTAAGCCGCCCCAGCATCGTGCGTTATCGTCATCCCCATCCCAACTTCGGGTCGCTGCCCGCGGGCCGTGGCCACGGCGGGCGCAACAACCACCTGTCAGGCGGGAGAATTTTTAGAATCAGGGCTTGACGGTCATGTGACCGTCGCTTAGACACACCGACAAAAAACAGGAGAGAACCATGTCTGAAAAATCAATCGAACAGCGCGTCAAAGATATCATCGTCGAGCAGTTGGGCGTGAATGCCGACCAGGTCACGCCCGAAGCCAAGTTCATCGAAGACTTGGGCGCGGATTCCTTGGACACGGTGGAGCTGGTAATGGCGCTGGAAGAGGAATTTGGCGCCGAAATCCCGGACGAACAGGCGGAGAAGCTCCAGACCGTGGGCGACGTCATCAAATACGTCGAAGAAATCCAGGCCAAGTAAACACCGCAGACCTTTCGCTGGGCGGCTTGACGGTTTCTTGTTGAGCCGCCTTTTTTATGCCGACCAATCCAACAGAACGCAGGGTGGTGGTGACCGGCCTCGGAGTGGTGACTCCGGTGGGCAACACGGTCGCGGACTTCTGGTCCAACCTGATCGCGGGTCAATGCGGCGTGAACAAAATCACGCTGTTTGACGCCAGCGCCTTCGATACGCAAATCGCCGCTGAAGTGCGCAACTTCAACGCCGCGCCGGCCTTTCCCTCGCCGAAGGAAGTGCGCCGCACGGACCGCTACTCGCAGTTTGGCGTCCATGCCGCGTGGCAGGCGCTTGCGGATTCCGGCTTGGAACTCGACAAGGCCGACCGGGATCGCATTGGCGTGATGATCGGTTCAGGCATTGGCGGGCTGGCAACCACGACCGAGCAGCACAAGATTCTGCTCGAACGCGGCCCGGGCCGCATGTCGCCGTTCACCATTCCGATGCTCATCAGCAACATGTGCTCGGGCTTGGTTTCAATGTATTGGGGATTGCGCGGTCCGAATTACGCCACGTGTTCGGCGTGCGCAACCTCCACCCACGCCCTGGGCGAGGCGTGGCGCACCATCAAAATGGGCGACGCGGATGTCATGATCGCCGGCGGCGCGGAGGCAACCATCATTCCCATTGGCATTGGCGGTTTCTGTGCCATGAAGGCCATGAGCACGCGCAACGATGACCCGCAACACGCCTCGCGTCCGTTCGACAAGGAACGCGACGGTTTTGTAATGGGTGAAGGCGCGGGCATGCTCGTGCTGGAGGAATTGAGCCACGCCCGGGCGCGTGGGGCGCGCATCTATGGCGAAATCGCCGGTTACGGCAACACCGCGGACGCGCATCACCTGACTGCGCCGTCTCCGGGCGGTGAGGGCGCGGCCCGCTGCATGAAAATGGCGCTGCGCAACGCCGGGCTCAATCCGACGGACGTTTCCTACATCAACTGTCACGGCACTTCCACGCCGCAGGGCGACATTGCGGAAACGCAGGCCATCAAGACCGTGTTCGGTGACCACGCGCGCAAGCTCGCCATCAGCTCCACCAAGGGCGCAACGGGCCACATGCTGGGCGCGGCGGGCGCGGTGGAAACGGTGGTTTGCATCAAGGCCATTGAAAACAACGTGGTGCCGCCGACCATCAATTACCAGAACCCCGATCCGGAATGCGATCTTGACTGCGTGCCGAATCAGGCCCGCGAGATGCAGGTTGACGCGATCGTGAACAATTCTTTCGGCTTTGGCGGCCACAACGCGACCATCGTGGCCACGAAGTTCAAGGGTTGAACGTCACGGGCCGCGTTGGAGCCGCGCGGCGGCCCACAGTTGGTTTCGGGGGGGCCACCAACGTCCGCCGGTCATTGCCATGCATTTTCTCTCCCTCATCGAAGCCAAGCGCGATGGGCGCCCGCTCGCGGCGGCGGAGATTCGGCAGATCATCGAAAATCTTCCCGCCCTGCCGGATTATCAGGTTGCCGCGTTCCTCATGGCGGTCTTTTTCCGCGGCCTCGACACCGAAGAAACGACGGCGTTGACGCTTGCGATGCGCGATTCGGGTGAGGTGCTGAAGTTTCCCGCGGACTCCCGGCCGCTGGTGGACAAGCATTCAACGGGCGGAGTGGGGGACAAGGTTTCGCTGCCGCTCGCGCCCTTGCTGGCTTGTCTGGGGTTCCGCGTGCCCATGATTTCGGGGCGCGGCCTGGGCATCACCGGCGGCACGCTCGACAAACTGGAAAGCATTCCCGGCTTTACCACCTCGCTGCCCGCGGCCCGGATCGTTGAACTCGTGCAGCAGACCGGCTGTGTGATCTGTGGCCAGACCGAACGAATGGTGCCGGCGGACCGGCGGCTTTACGCCTTGCGTGATGTAACCGGCTCCGTGCCCAGCATTCCGTTGATCACGGCGTCAATTCTTTCGAAGAAGCTCGCCGAAAGTCTCGACGCGCTCGTGCTCGATGTGAAATTCGGCCGGGCCGCGTTCATGCAAACCCGCGAACAGGCGCGGCTGCTGGCGCAGTCGATGGTTGCCCTCGGCACGCAGTGCGGTGTGAACACGCGTGCGGTGCTGACCGACATGAACGCGCCATTGGGCCGCGCGGCCGGCAACTGGCTCGAAGTGAAGGAAAGCGTGGCCTGTCTCGACGGCGCGGGCCCGGGCGATTTGCGCGAGATCGTGCTGCACTGCGCGGCGCATTTGCTGGTGCAAACGGGTCGCTGTCCGTCCTTGGAAACCGCCCTGGCCCAGGCGGCCGATTGTCTGACGTCGGGCGCACCGCGACGCAAATGGGATGAAATGCTGGTGGCACAAGGAGCGGACGTGGATGCCTTCCGGCGCAAACTGGAGCGGGAGGTCACCGCCCCGGCCGTCGGGGAACTCAAGGCGTCGCGGGACGGTTTGGTCACCCGCGTGGACGCGCGCCAGCTCGGCGAAGTGGTGCGCGATCTCGGCGGCGGGCGGCTGACCCAGGAAGCCGTCATCAACCACGACGTCGGCGTGGATTGTCTTGCGCAAGTTGGCGAAGCGGTCACGCGGGGAACCACCCTGGCGCGCATTCACGCGGCGGACGAAGCTTCCCTTACAGCGGCCATCGACCGGTTGCGCCCCGCCATCGAAGTGGCGGACGGACCATCGCCGCCGCGCGAACTGCTCGTGGAGACGCTGGGTTGATTTGGCGGCCACGCATTCAATGCACCATCATACAGTGAATGAATTCCAATTCAGGAAGCGGATGGTTGGCCCGGCGTTCACGTTGATTGAACTGCTGGTGGTCATCGCCATCATCGCCATCCTCGCGGCGCTGTTGCTGCCGGCGCTTTCCCGGGCCAAAGCGCAGGCACGCCGGGCCAGTTGCATTTCACAGCTTAGGCAGCAGGGCGTGGCCTGGCGGTTATATCTCGATGACCACAACGGACGCTTTCCCGATCGTCGCGACTTGAAAACGTCGCTGCCCGGCGGCTACAAGCCGTGGAGTTCCTGGCCGACCAGCGATCCGCGGGCAGGCTGGGCGGCAGTCGTGTTGGGCGACACCAACC